>CAYVGX010000086.1:0-3329 GCA_964451015.1 uncultured Candidatus Saccharibacteria bacterium
CGTTTTTTGCACTCGACGATACTGCTTCTACAGATAAAGGTTTAGAGGCAATAGTAGTTGTAAATGACGAACTTGATTGAGTAAAGTAGTCGCTATTTTCATCTAAGGCTAACAGTTCTACTTTAAAATTATTTTCTTGCCCCACTGGTTTAGCATTGAAGCTGCCGCTGAAAGAAATCTTTCCAGTTTGATTGGCTTTCAAAAGGCCAATGTTCCAAATATTTTGTCCAAGCGAAGGCGTTGGATCGCTTTTATCAAACTTGAAACCATCCGGATAAGTAATTTGAATGCGCGTGTTTTCTATATCTTTACTCGAGCTGTTGCGGTAATATAAATCGTACTTGGCTTCTTCGTTATTATTTATTTCCGTAGGACCAGATAAATCTAGCACTACATCGGCAGCGACCAGCTTTACTGTATGCTGCGTTTCCGTGCTGAATGGTGAGTTAAAATTATCAAATTTATAACGAAGCCGGGCAGTTAATTTCTTTTCGTCATTAACATTTCCCTGGGCCAAAGCTTTGACGATCACAACTGCATTTTGCCCACTTCCTAAATCGGGTACCTTATAATTTGTCCCATTTGGATTTTCCGGTTTTGGTGAGCTGGATACATAGTTAATACCATCGTCGTACACTAATTCCAGAGACATATCTACCAATTTAGACGGGTCCTGATTGAGAACTTTGATTTTATAAATCACCTCTCCTCCGGCCTGCACGGTTTCTGCACTATCAATACTCACCTGGACCTTAGCAGCTTCTGTGCGTTCGGTCTTTTGAGGCCAAAAAGCATACACAGACAATGCGCCAATAATAATGAGTCCTACTATAATCGCCCAAAAATACCATTTATTATCGCGATAAAATTGAGTAAATTTACCGAAACCGCTTGCAGTAGCAAGTTCTTGTTCGGTTACTAATGGTTGTTGTTCGGGTATAAGAGTCTCGTCTTCCGACGGACCTTTAACAGCTTGTGGTTTAAAATCTTCCATACATTCATTATATCATGTGCACTTATCCTAATTGATGGATCACATAATCTAAAGCTTTCAGATCGCGTTCCATATGGTAACTCAGAAAGCTTGCAAGCACGGTAAGCACTTCTTTTATAACAGTATGGTCCGTACCCGGCGGAATAAACACAGCTTGCATTTCCCGCAATACCGCATAGGCACTTTTACTCATTCCTTGATCCCCTGCAGATTCATACCGTTCTTTAAATACTCCTTCCTTGAGGTTATACCACACCTGTTCAGATGTACCAGGAGTAAATGAAGGAAAAGTAGGCGCTAAACCAATACTCACTAAGGCAGTATATATAAAACCTGCGACTACTAGACCAGGCGCTCTATTAGGCTCTTCGTTTAAAATTTTTAACGCTTCCTGGAATCGTTCAAAAAGAATCGAGTTAGGCAACTCATCTGGCAACACTTTAACAATCACTTCCTGCAGGGCTAATACAGCCTGAATACCTTCCTGGCGAGTGATAATATCGCTATAAGCTGTTAACACTTGCGCATTGATAACTAAAGGTAAACTTCCTTTAGAAGTCAGTACTACTTCTACCAAACAATTCGGCTGCAGCCTGCCGCGCAATTTACTGGTCATCTTTTTGATCGACTTGGCCAAAAAACGCAGCTTACCTGATTGCTGCGAAAAAAAAGTGAAGAGTATATCCGCTTCATTTAAGTCTTGGGTTTTTACAATGAACCCCGTGTATACAATATCCTGAGGCATAACTACGGTTTCGCTTTCTGCTGATAACGAGGAGTTGTGTCCGGCTTATCGGAAAAAATATTTGGATCTGCAACATATATAATACCTGCCACAAAGCCCAATACAAATAGCGTTACAGTGAGCGTTAACCAAATATTTGCCCGCGCTTTTGCAATGTATGCAAAAGTGCTCATAAAATGATCTTGAGTATATTCAACTTGGGAATCAATCATGCGCTTTGCCGACTGCGGTTCATTATTAGGAATATAAGACGAGCGCAGCATAGTAGGAGAAAAAAACTTAATCAAGTCACTGCGGGAAATAACGCCCAGTAATTTATTCGTGCTGTCGGTAACAGGAATTGGATTAACACGCTGCTCGGCAAACACCCGGGCAATCTCCTCTATAGTTGCTTCCGGTCGCACAAAAGGCACATGCTGATTCATGATATCTTTTGCTTTCGCATTCACTACCTGATCCACCACCTTAGGTAAATTTTTACCACCGCCATGAATATAATCCATATTCGATAACAGATGAATATAGGTTGGTAAATACAAATGAGAGTCAGATGTAATAAAATCTCGCTCCGAAATAGTACCAAGTACGCGCTGTTCTTCATTCACTACAGGAAGGCCAGTAAAATGGCGCGTATGTAGAATCTCAGCTACTTCAGAAACTAAGGTATCAGGAGATACAGTGACGACTTTTGAAGTCATTAAATCTTTAGCTAACATAGATTCATTATATCAAAAAAGTTCTCCTTCCGGAGAACTTTTGTAGTATTTATTTTACTTACATAACCAACGGCATTCTTGCACGTCGGCAGAGGCCGATAGTCCCTGTGAGCCAGTATCTGTGGTCACCAAAAAACTACGGATAACCTGCTTCGCTTGGCTTTCGGTCTGAGCTTCGCTCATGGCGCGGGCAAAAGCTTCTATTTTTCGGTTTTGTGACCGCTCCAAATAAGTAGTCCAGGAAAGCAGTGCCGCACTCACGACAAGCACTAACACTAATGCAAATTTTAAACCTTTGATTGCGTCCATAGATATATTATATCACGTTGATGAGTACACTTTCTTTATATAATCACCAGTCCCAGCCAGATAGGCTCGCCATTCACTTTTGTCTGCACTTCATAATCCGCTTCTACCTCGAGGCTGGTTTTGATCTGGCTCACGAAAGTTTTTTTACGGTCTACCAGGTTAGTCAAAATATCGGCAACATCTTGATTGGAAGTAGTGTAATACAAATCTACCAATTGGCCGATCTGCAGCCCACTCTTCTTGCGCAGATCCTGAATAGCACGTTCCAATTCTCGGGCATACCCTTCGTTCTTAAGCTCCTGACTAAGTTCGGTGTTGATATTAACACTTAAGCTACCTTCCTGTTTAGATACCCAGTTGCTACGCGCGATAATCTCGGTATTAGCCACTTTCTTAACGTTCAACTCTTCCGCGACAATTGTCTCAAGAGCAGTGTCCAAATTACTTCCTTCTGCACCTAAACTGTATTGCAGTTCCGCAAGCGGTTGGCGCACTTTCAAATCATGCTCTTTACGAAGGCTCAAGCCAAGTTCCACCAAGCCACGTACCCAGTTCATTTCGTCTA
>CAYVGX010000087.1:0-3274 GCA_964451015.1 uncultured Candidatus Saccharibacteria bacterium
TCTTCCGGGGAAAGACCAGCGATTTCTTTAGAGAAACTATTTTTAGTAGATTGCAGGGTTTCCACTTCGGCCAGTAAAGTGCGGCGCTTGGCATCGAGATCCAGTAATTGATCCAAATCTAAATCTACATTTTTGTTTTTGATTGTTTCTTTCAGTTTGTCTTGATTGTCACGAATGAATTTGATATCGAGCATAAATTTAATTTGATAATGCTAATTGTATAATAAGTTCTTCGCCGGGCATAAGTTCTGCAAGAGGCAAATTATCGTGAGCGAAAAATTTTAATTCACTCACCCCGGGATCTGATACTTCAGAATCTAATTCCCCACTCACCACCGTGCACTCATAACTGATAGGCAAAATATGTAGCTGTGTTCCATCCGACTTAGTACGAAAGCGAGTGAATATTTTCGGCAGCATCCTGACCACTTCTACGTCTAAGCCACATTCTTCTTTTATCTCCCTTACAATGGTTTCTTCAGGGTTTTCTCCGAATTCTATCCGTCCGCCCAGTAAATTCCATTTATTATGAATATCGGGAATTTCCGGCTGATGACGGCGACCTAATAAAATATATCCGTCATGATTGCGAACCACTCCAATAACTATAGGAAGAATCACGGACATATTATTTAACTAATGAAAATTGTTCAGTTAACTTTTCTACCTCAGATTTATCGCCGAATACCAGAACTCCCAAAAACTCCACCTCTTCATAATCTTTACTTGCGGTTATTTCAATCACTTTTTTGTCGTTAGTAGTTTCGATCATTTCGCGGGTGAATTCGGTGACCTCAAGTCTATGCTGCTTAGCTCGTTCCAATAAATCGCGAAGTTCGTCTGCACTATTTGATGACTTAATCATAATGGCATGTTGAATATTTAAAGCAATATCAATACCGTCTTTCGTAGAAATTGAATCTTGATATAGTAAACCTTTACCTTCGCGTGCACCAAGTGAAGCAGTCAAATGCGCAATTGTATTCATCCGCTGCCAAGGTTCTAAATTCGCGCCTTCATTTATAATTGAAACAGCAATTTTAGTTTCTTTGGATTTACCAGTTTGGTTACCTTCTGCCTTCATTGGCGGGAAGATGACGGTTTCGCGGATAGCACGGTCTGCCAGCATGGCGAATAGTCTTTCCGAAACACCGAAACCTGCTGCTGGCGGCATGCCGTATTCCATAGCTTCCACATATTCTTCGTCTAACATTTGTGCTTCGTTATCCCCTGCCTCGCGAAGCTTGGCTTGGTCTTCAAAACGCTTGCGCTGATCAATCGGATCATTCAGCTCACCAAAACCCTTACCAAATTCTGTACCATAGGCCACGATCTGCATACGCTGTACAATCTTTGGATTGTTTGGATCACGCTTTGCTAGTGGTTCTAGCTCTATCGGTTGGTTAATTAAGAACACGGGCTTATCAGACGGTAAATTCACGCGGACTTTTTTGAAAATGACATCTATGAGACGGCCACGCTGCGCGAAATCTTCAAACTTAATATGATTTTCTTTGGCGTAATTTTTTAAGTCTTCATCAGAGCATGTTTCTAAATCGATGCCTGTGTGTTCTTTGAATAAAGCAATATAATCTACCTTTTCCCAGTCACCACTCCAGTCACATGTCACTCCACCGGAAGTAATTTGCAAGGTGCCAAATGTTTCCTGCAAAATATGTTGATACATTTCTTGGGTAAACTTCATCAGCTTTTCGAAGTCACCGTATGCCCAGTAAAATTCCATCTGAGTGTAATCCTGCAAGTGAGTCGTAGAAATTCCTTCATTGCGGAAAATACGGCCGATCTCGAAAACTTTTTCGTAACCCGCCACAAGCATTTTCTTCAAAGGAAGCTCTAGTGAAATGCGCAGATAGAAGTCGCGATCTAAAGCATTGTGGTGAGTCACAAACGGCTCTGCCTCGGCACCGCCAGTAGTGGCTTCTAAGATAGGCATCTGCATTTCCAAAAAATCATTTTTCACCAAGAAACTCCTCATACTGCTCCAGAATTTATTTTTCTTGATAAATAATTCTTTTACTTCTGGATCGAGCAAAATATCCAAATAGCGTTTGCGAAGTTTAAGTTCAGTATCTTCAATACCAAAGTGTTCAGAAGGAATTGGGCGAAGTGATTTGGCAAGCATTTTATAATCTATTGCTTGAAGAGTTTTTTCTTCGGTCTTGGTAACGAATAGCTTTCCAGTCACTTCAATAAAATCGCCGAGATCGTAATTATCTAAAAAGAAAGAAAACTTATCGGCGCCAATTTCATCCGACTTAAGCAAAACCTGGATGCGTCCGCTGCCATCATCAATGTGCGCAAAAATTAATTTGCCCATGCCCCTCATGCTTCGAATACGGCCCACTAAAGTTACTTGCTGTTCCTGCAAGGAATCAAACTGGTCTAAAACTTCTTTATTGGAATGCGTACGCGAAGTTTCGGACGGATATGGATTAATTCCAGCATCCAGTAAATTCTGCAGCTTCTTTTTGCGATGATTTATAATGTCTTCTAAACGTTCGTTCATAGCGATATTCTCTAAAAATTATGAATTAATTATACCAAACCTAAGATTAATCTCATACTTGACCTTTTCTTTAATCTATAGTTTAATAAATAAAAATCAACTACATCGGGAGGACAAATGGATTATATATTACCGTTAATTTTTGTGATTCCAATGATCTTTGGATTTGCAACAGGCTATTACAAAAAAATTGAATCTGAAGAAAAAAACATCAACGGCTTTGAATTCTGTGGATTTTTAAAATTAGGTTTTGACTCTATGACACCACTCTTAGAGATTGTAAATTTTATCTATTATGCGTTTTGGATTTTTATATTGATAGTCGTGGGCGACCATGATGCTTGGGATGCTATATTTTTCTCCATCATGACCATTCTCTATCTCGCTCCAAAATATATTTCTATAGCATACCATAAACATATGCATACAAAATCTTGCACACTACTAGACCAATGTCGTATTTGTAATAAGAATAAATCACCGGAGTTATTAGAAGAAAAAGTTTTTCCAGATGAAATATATCAAAGAAAAACTACAAAGGTTAATAGACTCTAAAATATAAATTGGTTATATGAAAACCGCCCCATTACGGAGCGGTCTTTTTTCATAAAACACCCCTGAAGAGGTATTTTAAGATTTAACTGATCGAAACAATTTCGTATTCTTTATCGCCAGCCGGAGTTTCAACCGTAGCTTTCTCGCCAACTTTTTTGCCAAGCAGTGCCCGGCCTACAGTAGATTCGTTAG
>CAYVGX010000088.1:0-3274 GCA_964451015.1 uncultured Candidatus Saccharibacteria bacterium
TTTTATTTTGAATCTTTGATAACATTATGATCCTCCTGTTCTCGAACTTAAGTGTCGAGAAAACTCCAAGTTGTAAATGAACCGTTTAGTGAGAAACACTAGCTCGCGCTAGCTATCATCTAAACCATTATTTTCCGGTTAATGAGCCGCTTCGGTGCTTCCCTGAAGTATTACGGATCGTTTCAGGTCGATCATACACCTTTCAATTCTCTCTCCCTGTATAACAAGGAGTGTTCCCGAGTCGTTTCTTTTGTATAGTTCGCACTCATCAGCTTGTCGAGCTTATTCATCTACTATGGATGACTTCACTACGCTTTTTGCTTGATGAGAGAAACCACTCGGGTCGCACTCATTGCTATGACATGTATCCTTGTGGACTCTGCCGCCGGTAGAAGTGTCCGGCAACGTCTGTACTCACTTGGGTCATAGTATTGTCTACTAGAACCTGGCTCTCTCCTCTATTTTTAATAGTGGTTTCCAGATTCAGGAAAGTTTTGAGTTTTCTAGGCTCTACGTTTCCTTTTCGCAAGACTCATCGCCTGTATATCAGGCTTCATATAGATATTCTTTTGTAATGTACTCTCTCCTCTTTTAGAGAGAAGTCTGGGGAAGAGTGTTAGGCTGGTTCTTTATATAGAAGTGTTTCCTTTTCCTCACCAGGCTTCTGTCTAGAAGCTTTCTTGTTCCCTCCTTTTTTTATCGTTACAACAACAGTATACCAGATATTTGACTTATTGTCAATAATATGTTTACAGTAATAATCACTAGATTTGGATATAACTGTAAATATTGATATATTTGCTAATATTTTCCATACTATTTTGTAACTAAATTATTTACAAAGTTATAAGACTATGCTATAATATAGCTAGAAAATAACAAAAGAGATACAAAAATATGGACCAAAACACATCTTCCCCTACTTTTAGTCAAACTTTAATCCAAGCCGGTTTAAATTACGGCCAGGCTTCGGTTTATGAGGTTTTACTCAAGAACGGCCCCCTTAAAGCAAGTAATATAGCTACAAAAACTACTTATAAGAGGGAAATGATTTATAGATTCCTGGATGAGCTCATATCCTATGGACTTGTAATAAAAAGCGAAAAGGGCTCCAAGGTGGCGATTTTTGAGCCAAGCCATCCTAATAACCTTATGGCATTTATTGACCAGCAGGAACAAAAAACCCGCTTAGCCAAAGATGCCATGCGAGGCGTATTGCCGCTCCTAGTAAGCCAATATACACTTAGTCTTGATAAACCGGGTATCGAATACTTTGAGGGAGAAGAAGGACTAGACCATATAGGTGCCGATTCTCTGACCGCTGAAGGTGAAGTACTGCAGTATATAGACAATGAGGCAGTACATAAATTTATCCCCGAATTCAATGCTCGTTATCGGAAGCAAAGAAATCAGCTCAAAATTAAGAAACGCATGTTAGCGTTAGATTCAGAGTTTATTCGCTTGCAAAAGGACAAATACCTTAAATACGAGCTGACTGAAATTCGCCTAGTGTCTTCCCCTACCCCATTTGCAACGGTCATGCAAATTTATAACAATAAAGTTAGCTATATTAGTTTGGACGAAAAAAAACTCGTCTGTGTACTCATTACCGACGAGCATATATCACGAATGCACAAAACTTTGTTCGAAGCATTATGGGCTAAGTCGACGCCGCTGTCTCAGGTTTAGCTTCAGGATTTCCTCGCTCTAATGGGATATACGTATTACCAAAACCTTCATAGTTTTCAATCGGCTTTCCCGCAGTAAAACCTAGCCCTTCGGTATAAAACGGCAAAGCAGCATTGCCTGCTTCCGCTTCCATTACGTAATAATTATCTTGTCCTTTGACTTGCAACGCGGTTTTAAAAATAATACCACCGATTTTGCCGTCTTTATATGCAGCGTTTACATTAAAAGAGGCGACGTGGTATTTTTTATTGCCCAAATCGTCAAATCTAATAAACCCAACAATATCATTGTCGTGCTTGAGTATATAAAATTCGGTCTTATCTCCAGCTTCCATTGCGCTACGAATCCCCGCCACTAAATGTTCACTCCAGGTTTCACCAGTTTCTGGGTTACGCAATTGATACTTAGGGTTATCTTTCCTGTTTTCTGTAAAGATCTTTATTATTTCATCTTTGGTTTTTTCGTCTAGTTCACTTGCGGCTTTTACTTCTAACTCTGTACCTGCAAAGTCTTTAAAATCAATCATCTCGCCAGTTTCTTTGGTGTACTTAACTGCGTTGCGAAACACAATAGCAAATGCAGTCGCCTGTGCATTGACGTGCTCATAATTTTTTTCTACCGTTTCCGCGAAGGCATGCGCAGACAATCTTAGTAAACCGCCACTTCCAAAAAACGATTTCTCTGCTTGTTCCCGTAATTCTTGTTTGCACTTTTCTAAATCAACTGTATCGCCTTTATATAAATCGTCTAATTCATCGCGCTGCTTTAAAAAGTCTAAATAGGTATTAAGTACTGTATCGAACAATTCTTTTCCCTTTGGAAATGAGGTTCGAGTATTTACCCCAAATGATATGGCGCTAAAAATTCGATTATCGTCGTAATCTTCATCTTCAATGCCTTCTGAGACTGACATTACTGCTTGTTTCAATTTTTCTAAGACTTTAGGATCGCTATTCTTCCATCTTTCAACCATCAGTTCATACATTTGCAAAGTCCCAAAGCTCTCTGTGTCCGTTAAATGGCTCAAAATCCTACTCATTTGTGGATCAGCCTCCTTGGCTATCACATCCATCTTGAATCGAGTCTCCTGAACTGATTTCTGATAACCTTCTTCAGTAACACGGCGCGACTCAAAAAAGTCCCGCACATCATCGGGCAGATCCCACCAAAACACACCTTTCTTTATTGCTGATACCGCTTGTTGCTCCACTGTATCACCCTCGAGAGTAATAGCGTCTTCGGTCTCATCATCATGCATTGGCGGATATTCCATACCGGGAGGCGCCATAAATGGGTTAGTTCTGTATTCCATAAACTTATTATACAGCAATAAAACTGTCCCTAAAATGGAAACTCCAAAAATTTGCTCCCCGAATTACCCCCACCTTCGATATTTAAAGACATTTTGAAATTGGGGTCCCCCTACCCCCCCCTCGCCCAGTTATAACTAAGTAACAGTAGAATCAATCTGTAACTGTTGCCATTCCTGTAATTCTTGCATTATAGAGTTCCAATGAACGCGCACGAAGTCCACCAAATTTGATTTGCTTCCGAATTGACCGCGCCCGCGCCAAAGGCGCGGGCT
>CAYVGX010000089.1:0-3234 GCA_964451015.1 uncultured Candidatus Saccharibacteria bacterium
CTGATGTAGATAAAATAGAAGGGTTGTCTCCGGCGATTTCTATCGATCAAAAATCTGCTTCCCATAACCCACGTTCTACCGTGGGAACGGTTACTGAAATTTATGATTACATGCGTCTGTTGTATGCCCGTATTGGTATTCCGCATTGTCCTGTGTGTGGCAAGAAAGTAGAAGGTCAAACGCTTCAGGCAATAGTAGACCAGTTATTAGATATGCCGGAAGGTACGCGGGTGATGCTTTTGGCACCTGTGATTCGCGATCAAAAAGGGGAACATAAATTAGTTTTTGAACAGCTTAAGAAGTCTGGTTTTTCTCGTGTCCGCGTAGACGGCGCGGTTATGGATTTGAATGAGGCGCAGAACCTCACTTTAGATAAACAAAAAAAGCATACCATAGAAGTGATTGTTGATCGTTTGGCGATTTCTAAAGACGACCGCGGCCGTATCAGTGAAAGTTTGGAAAAGACTTTGGATTACGGCGACCAGTTAGCATTGGTTTTGGTAATGGAAGGAGATGCTATTAAAAAGGAAGTACCGTTCTCGCAAAAGTTTTCTTGTCCGAATGGTCATAGTATTTCTCTCACCGAATTAGATCCCCGGGAATTTTCTTTCAATAGCCCGCATGGTGCATGTCCTGACTGTAAGGGTCTGGGTACCAAGCTTACTATAGAACCAGATTTAGTGATTCCTAATCCTAAGTTAACTTTAGCAGAGGGTGCGATTCGTCCGTGGAGCAAAACCACTGCGCGCATTTCTTGGTATGTGCGCGTGTTAGAGCAATTGGCAGATTCTTATGGATTTTCTATCCATACTCCAGTAAAAGATTTGCCGAAGAAAGCGCTTGAAGTGATTATGTACGGTTCGGGCGGCAAGAAAATTACTATGCCTACCGAAAGTGGGCGCACCTATCAAGCTAACTTTGAAGGTGTGGTGGCGAACTTAGAGCGTCGTTATCGTGAAACTGATTCCGATTATATGCGCGGCGAAATAGAAAACTATATGCGTATCCGCAAATGCGAAACGTGTGGCGGCCGCCGCTTGAAGCCCGAAGTATTATCTGTCACTGTGGGCGGGGAGGGAATTGTAGAAGTATCACAAAAATCTATAGAAGAAGCTGCAGAGTTTTTTAATGCGCTACCAGATCAATTGAATGCCAAAGAAATGGCAATTGCCAAATTAATCTTTAAGGAAATTACTGCGCGTTTGCAATTCTTATTAGATGTAGGATTGTCTTATTTATCTTTAGATCGCAGCGCAGACACTCTGAGCGGTGGGGAAGCGCAGCGTATTCGGTTGGCAACGCAGATTGGTTCTGGCCTGACCGGTGTGCTCTATATATTAGACGAACCGTCTATTGGACTGCACCAGCGCGACAATACGCGTTTGTTGACTACGCTAAAAAATCTGCGCGATTTAGGGAATACGGTTATCGTGGTCGAGCACGACGAAGAAACAATTCGCGAGGCAGATTGGGTAGTGGATATTGGTCCTGGCGCAGGTAAACACGGTGGTGAAATTATTGCCCAAGGAACTCCAGCCGAAGTGGAAAAAGATAAAAATTCCGTTACTGGACAGTATCTTTCCGGCACAGAAGAAATTGCGGTGCCAAAACGCCGCCGCACGGGGAGCGGTAAGAAGATTCAGATTGTGGGCGCGTCGGAAAATAATTTGCAAAACGTTAATGCAGACATACCTCTTGGCAAGTTCGTGTGTATTACTGGGGTATCGGGTAGCGGTAAGTCTACTTTACTGAATGATATTTTAGCGAAAGCCCTGTCTAAGTATTTTTGGAACAGTAAAGACGAGCCTGGGGCGCATAAAAAGATTTTAGGAATCGATCATATCGACAAAATGATTAATATCGACCAGTCGCCGATTGGGCGTACGCCGCGCAGTAACCCTGCAACCTACACTGGTATCTTCACATATATTCGTGACTTATTTGCCGATACTCGCGAAGCAAAAATGAAAGGTTACAAGGCTGGGCGTTTTAGCTTTAATGTTAAGGGTGGTCGCTGTGAAAAGTGCCAAGGTGATGGTGTAATTAAAGTAGAGATGAACTTTTTGCCAGACGTCTATATTACTTGTGAAGAATGTGGCGGCAAGCGTTATAACCGCGAAGCGTTAGAGATTCACTATAACGGTAAGACTATCTCTGACGTGTTAAACATGACTGTAGACGAAGCGAAATTATTTTACGCTAATGTCCCTCCGGTAAAACGTAAGTTAGATACGCTTTCCGAAGTCGGACTTGGGTATATGCACCTTGGTCAAAATGCTACTACTTTGAGTGGTGGGGAAGCGCAGCGTATTAAACTTGCGACAGAACTTTCTCGCGCCTCTACTGGACGTACGCTATATATTTTAGATGAACCTACTACTGGTCTTCACTTTGCCGACGTGAAGCGCCTCATTCATGTTTTAAATAAATTAGTGGAAAAGGGTAACACTGTTGTGGTTATTGAACATAATCTCGACATGATTAAGACTGCCGATTGGCTCATCGATATGGGTCCAGAGGGGGGCAATAAGGGCGGACAAGTGGTTGCCTCAGGCACTCCCGAAGATGTTGCTAAAGTAAAAAATAGCCACACCGGCCAATACTTAAAAAAGATTTTGTAAAAAACAAGCCCAGTAGGGCTTGTTTTATTATGGTAAAATATGAAATATGCAGAGGAGGCTTTATGGAATTTTTACGTTTTAAGTTATTTCAATGTTTAATTTTTATAGTTAGTATTTTGATAGGGCTAGACGTATGGTTTATTTATAACAGATAATACATGATGTATAGCCAGAGATAGTAACTTTGATGTAAGAAGCTTACGAGCTTCTTTTTTATTTGAACGTAAATGTAGACACTACCGTGTTGTCGGTGAGGAATTCGATTTCTAGGGTATGGGTACCGAATGGGCCTTCATACAAAGGGTATAGATTGGCGTTGCTTATAGTGACCCCTTTTTGCAGTTGCCCGTCGACATATATTTTTATCGTAGAGGATTCATCGCTTTGCGCTGCCATAAACGCTTGGCTGCCGGAAAAATTGATGCGGATGCGTCCAAAACCGGAAGTATGTTTTGCTCCTTCTTGGTTGAATAGCCATTTTCCTTCTAAGGCAAATTTATTTTTGGCAAGCTTGGCAGGGAAGACAAAGATTTGTTCCTGCTCTGAGGGTGTTTCTGCACCACCGAAATTTTTTAATCGTGTCAGTCCTAAATAAAGATCTGGTGTTACTCCC
>CAYVGX010000090.1:0-3225 GCA_964451015.1 uncultured Candidatus Saccharibacteria bacterium
ATGAAAAGTGGCCAGATGGCAAAAAACATTCCTGATAAAACCGCAAATAGTGTTAGTTTGATAGTAGTGAACATCCTTAATGTGATAAATAAAAATACCACATATAGTGGCATTGGTCAATGCTTATTGTAATTCTTTTGTTAGCCAGTCATGGTAATCATGGTTGACCTGGTCAATGTTAATTGAGCCGATAAACGGAACATCATCGGCATGGTGTTGGCGAATCATTGTTTCTGCCTCCAAAAATTTATCTTCAAAAGTCACGCCGATCAATAAGCTTCCTTTAACTGTTTCTATCTTTCCGGATTGTGGTGGCCAAAAGTAAGCAGCTTCACGCTCGGGGATAACGTCAAAGCAGGCAATAATTCGTTCTTTCAAAAGAAGCTCGCCGATTTTGTGAGCTTCTTCTTTATTAGTACAATTGTTCAATAGCCAAATAACTTTCTTCATTAGTATTCTGCGGTAAATTGTTCGTAGTTTTGTAATTCTTCGGAAGAGGTAAAGTCGACTTTGTCTATTGTGATATCTCCGCCTGGGACATGACACCATTTTAGGAATTTTTGCAAATTATCAACTTCGCCTTCTATTTCAATTTGAACAGAATTGGTTTCATAATTTTTGATAATTCCAGTAATGTCCCATTCGAGCGCTTTGTCTACAGCACTAAAGCGGAAGCCGGATTTAGCAAGCTTGCCGTGTACGGTAATAGATACGTGTTTCTTCATGTTACTTGGTTAATGTTGTAAGGTCTGCTAATACTTGTGTTGCGTGTTCTGCTGGTTTTACTTTCTCGTAAATCTTAGCAATTTTGCCGTCCGGGTTTACTAAATAAGAATTGCGGACTGTGCCCATATATTTTCGTCCATACATAGATTTTTCTTGCCAGACGCCGTACTTTTCTACTACTTTTTTATCTTCATCTGCAAGTAGGGTAAAAGGAAGCTTGTACTTTTCAGCGAATTTTTTATGAGAGGCAACTGAGTCTACGCTAATGCCAAAAATCTTTGCTTTAATTTTGGTAAATGTGGGTAAGTTGTCGCGCAGGGTACACGCTTCGGTGGTGCAGCCAGGCGTATCATCTTTGGGGTAGAAATAGAGCAATACCCACTGTCCTTTATAATCCGAGAGTTTATGCTTGTTGCTATCTTGATCTGGAAGCACGAAGTCTGGCGCTTTTTTATTTATTTCAATTGCCATAATGTTGGATCTTTAAAATAATTATAAGAGATATTATTGTATTCTTTGATTGGGTAAAGTGTCATGCCGCCGTGTTCCTCGGTACGCCATAATGCAAAAAAGTTAACACCACTGTCTAACGCTTCAAACCTTTTTAATGGACACTATTTTCGTTACTGTTAAGCATTGATGTGCAGGAGTTTTGGAATAATTAGGAAGAATATTGTATATAGTAGCACCATAAGACCGTTATACCAAATACAATCCCGACTAATTGTTTCGCTATTTTGTTTCTTAATAATGACAGTATAGAGTGCTTGAACGAATGCTATGAAATGAATTGCAAGCGGTAAAACAAGCACATATGAAGAGTTGGGAAAATAATAGTATGCCGTTATGACAATTAACAACCATAGTGTCATTAAAAACCAAATTGCATGGTTGATATTTCTGAACAGTCGTTTTTGAACAGCCCATTCGAAGATCATATGTTAATTCCATTTAATATCATTTTGTTTGTCGCGGGGGAAAATTTCTACCCACGTCTGCCCAGCTTCTAGTTTTAATTCACTGCCGTCTTGATTGGTATAGATATGCTTGCCGTCTTTGTATTCCCATTTACACTGCCGGAAAGTGCCGTTGTTGAATAGATAGCAGGGGCCACTGCCTGTGAGGCGAATGTCGACAGTAAGTTTTTCGTCGTTGTTGGGGGTTATGTCGGTAAGCATAACTAAAATATTTTTTGGACTTATCTGCAGGGTGTTATTCTTATCGATTGCTGCTTTGCCAGCTATGCTACGCATGTATGAATTGGTGTTTGGGTCATAGGTATAGCTTGCTTCGTAGCTTGCTACAGAAAAAGGCAATGTAATTTTGGTAATTTCTTGCTTAAGCTGGTCCGTTGGTGTGTTTTGCGTGGTCCAGATGTTCATGCTGTTCCAGTCAGTTTGTTTCTTTGCATCTAAATTATCGCGCTGCAGTTGCAGTGTGGTGTAGAGGTTATGAGGAGCTTGGCGGGCAGTGCTGCGGGTAAAGTATTTGCCGTAATAAAATTCGTTTACGTCAAATAGGTTTTTATATACCCCGTCTTCAAGCTGTTGCAATGCTGTAGCACTGCCTCCCGAATGCACAAACGGCGCATGCCACATGTTAGCTAAGAAGGCGAAATAGGGCCTTGCAGAGCGAACCGGGCCGATTTCTTTTGGTTCTCGGGTCTGAAATATAGCCAAGAACCGAGTAATACCACCCTCAGCTAAAGTTTCGTAAACTATTTCTGCGTCGGTGAGTCCCGACTGGGGACGGGCGTCTGAGTGATTTTCTATTACCACTGCGACAGGGCGCAAGTCGGCTTTGTCCGGTTCTACTAAATTGCCGTTAATGCTTGGTAATTGCTGCGGCTGCTGTTGATCTGTTTTTGAGCGGTCAGATTTTGGGCCAAACGCTTTGTAAGCTCGCCAGCCGGTAAAACCTACTACGAGCACTAAAATAATAATGACAATAATTTTTGTTTTCATATTAGTGTGAGAAGAATTTTTGCATTAGTTTATATAAGCGAGGTTTCAAGACAATACTGGAGCTTAAGTGACCACCTTTATGTAGAGTAACTAACTGTGCATGAGATTTTTCGCAAAAGGTTTTCGTTGTTTTATAAAGACAGGTCTGGTCGTCTTTGGCGTGGATGAGTAAAATTTTATTTGGGTCAATTTTTTCAACATGCTGGATTGGATTAAAAAATTTTCCAGACTTTAATTTATCCCAGCCATTTTTTGCAAAGCGATAGCCCTCGCCAAAACCTTGGTCGAAAAACTTTATCATTTTGGGATACGGTTCTTCCGGTCCCATTTTACGCCAATCTATAACGGGCGATATAGCAATAGCTTTGTCCACTTTTTCCGAAAGACTCGAAAGTATCGCAGCTGCACCCCCAAAGCTACTGCCCAAAACATAGATTTTATCAGGAGTGAATCTAAATTTTTTTCCGCCCCATGCTTCGGTAAATCCTTTGGGAATTTCGTCGATGATATCGAGTACATCTTGCGCAGGGGATAC
>CAYVGX010000091.1:0-3202 GCA_964451015.1 uncultured Candidatus Saccharibacteria bacterium
TGGAAGAGTGATTCGTTCATAAAATATAGATTATATTATATCCCGCCCAAATGATTTTGGATATAGGTATTAATAAAAATAACAGAGCTTGCTTGTAAATTAGCTTTGTCTCGCTCATGTTCTAAACGTTCTTTTATGAACTCTTTCACCTCGTCTCGCTCTCTTGCTCCTACTTTTTGCATTGCAAGTAATCCTTCTAAACCTTTTTCCATTTGAGTATAGCTAGTAGTCTTTTCTACTATTTGCACAATAGACAACACTTCTTTTGCCAAAGATTCTTCTAGTTTTGTATCAATAGCTTCGATAAGTCTATCTATCTCAGCACCATTAGCAAAGCCAGAAAAATATTCGTCCTTCAAATTTTGGTCAAACTGGTCCATCTTACCTAACTGTTCTTTCGTTTTTACCAATTCATCCAATGCCTTCTTATCGGATAAGCGCACGTCAAAATTATTGATACGATCTCGTAACTGATGAGTGGCTTTCCTTGCGGCATATTTAGCAATCTTTTCATCCGCATCTACTTGGGTAAATAAATTTAGCTTAAATTCCGCAATTTTATTTTTTAATTCATTTATTTTATCTTCCGTATTAGTCTGATTTTCGAGTGATAGCTTCAAATCATTTAGCTCAGTACTTATATTATTAATATTTAGCTGGAATTTCTCGGCCTTAGCATCCAATTCTCCTTTCATGCCTAATTTACCACTAATATCATTGCCTAGCATGGCCCAAAATCCACTACCAGAAATTTCTAATGCAACATTTAATTTATTTTGCGTTTCTGTCTTATCTTTAAACTTTTTGACTGCTTTTTCTTGTTCTGCCAATTCCTTTTGCATAGCTTCATACTCAGCAAATTGATTAGCTACTTTGGTAATATATTCCGGGTCATTATGTAATGCGTCATCGAAAAATGCTTCGAGATCGTGCAAATCGCTTTCTCTTAAATTAACGCCTAACTCTTTGGATAAATGATTTTTAATAAACTGCTCTGTCTTTTTATGAACCCTGCCTTTTTGTTCAAAAGCCTGAAAATGTTTTTCTAATTCTTGTACAGAATCCGGGTTTTTTATATCAATAGAGGAGGGGTCAATATTAGGATTCTTATTTAAAGACTCCATGAATTTCGCATTCTTCAACAGAGCCATACCTTTCTTTTCTGAAGCAGAATTATCAACTTCTGCAGATTTTCCTATTTCTGCCGTTTGAGATTGCCCTTCCGCACCTTTGTTCCAAAACTTTAAATTAAACATATATTTCTTAATAATTGATTGGTATTTTAATTATACCAAACCTACAGACTACTCTCTACCCCCGCCTGCCCAGCGCTCATCATGTCGGCTATCTGACTAGCTTCTAAAATTTCTTCTTCTACTTCGGATCGCGGACGGCCAAATTTCAAGCGAGACAACTGACGAATTGCTTCGGCTACCTTTTTTTGTTCAGGTGTAGCTTTATCGAGTGGATATGTTGCCATATTAAATGGCTTAGAAGCTGTGCCATTAATCATCAACTTCATAAACGCGTTATAGCGATCGACATTCAATAAATCAAATTCGTTGAATACCGGAGCAAATTCTTTTGCCATAACTTCAGCATCTTCTACGCCGATACGAAAACTTACCATGGAGCCAGCATTACCAAACACTGCATCGCGCAAATCATTACTTGCTGCACCATGTGCTCCCGCACCCTGCTGCAACTGCCCCAAAAACTGATGAGCAATGATTAAATTAAGTTTATACTTACGCGCCTCGCTCAAAATAGACGAAAAAGCATCCGTGATAAAATTCTGAAACTCATCCACATATAAGTAAAAATCTTTGCGTTCGTCTTCCGGGGTGTCAGCACGAGACAAAGCAGCCATTTGAATTTTACTAACCAAAATTAAACCTAAAAGCTTCGCATTCATCTCTCCCACTTTACCTTTGGCTAAATTGACCAGTAAAATTTTCTTATTATCCATAACATCGCGAAAATTGAAGGCACTCTTTGGCTGTCCTACAATATTGCGCATCATAGAATTTTCCACGAATCGACCCACTTTGGACACTAAGTAACCCAGCATTTCCGATTTATGGAAATCTGACGTCTTAGCCATTTCCTTCTCCCAAAATGCTCGCACCAATGGATCGCGCAGTTTACCCACTTTATATTTTTGGAATTCCATATCTGTAAAAATACGAGGGATCTCTACTAAAGTGCCGGGATGTTCTTCGTCTGCCATCAGCGTTAACATTGCGTTGCGCATGTTATGTTCGAACATTGGCCCAAGCATCGCCGGATCAGTGACAAGTTTATAAAAAATAGAAATCATTTCCTGTACTGCAAAGTCCTTCTGCTCTTCCGCAGTCACTTCGAGCATATTCAACCCCATCGGACGGTCGGTATCGAATGGATCAAATAAAATTACATCTTCCGCGCGTTCCTTAGGAATATGAGGCAGTACGTCTTCAATAAAATCTCCATGCGGATCGATAATACATAACCCGTCACCATTTTTAATGTCCTGTACAGACATGTATTTCATGATTTCTGTCTTACCTACGCCGGTGCGACCTAAAATATACATATGACGGCGACGATCCTCGCGGGCCATTAAAATCTTAGTTTCCTGACCACGATATACATTGCGCCCAAGCAAAATACCTTCTTTCGGTATATTAATCGGTGCAGGTGCTTTTTTAGATAACAGCCATTTAATATTCGGCGTTTCCAAAAAAGGAGTTGGTAAATGCCACAAACTCGCCAACTCTTCCGTATTTAAAATTGCTTTACGCCCGTAACGACGATAAATGCGAAAAATGTAATCCTTGATTATTTTATGCTTAGACCGGCGCTTCACACTGAAACCATTAAACGGCGGCATGTTGTACTGCAAAAACGAAGACACCAAATTATGCATATGCACTTTAGCATGTCCAGGTGTGTCGGAGGCAGTAATAATGCGTACATTAGTAAAGAATCCTGGGCGACTAGATTTTTCTTCAAACCGCTTTACCATTTCCTGCTGCATCGGAGTAAGATTGATAGCTTGATAGCGTCCGGATAAATCAAGCCGCTGTTGTGCTGTTTGCTGATCCGGTTTATGGTTGCCTATCACTGTATCTTTCAAGCTTGCTCCCAGCTCATTACTCAAACGACCAAACGAAGACTTTGCTACAATATCGGGATTCTTTCCCTGCTGAATCTCTAAAGC
>CAYVGX010000092.1:0-3121 GCA_964451015.1 uncultured Candidatus Saccharibacteria bacterium
AATAAGATCGAGCAGACCAAGGTTGCGGCCCATGTACTTTTTAGCAATAGACACCACCAAGCGAAGGTTTGCTTCGGTTAAGCGCTTGCGAGCAGATTCATCACCGTGCTCAATACGCTTAGCTAAATCAACTTCTTCATCTCCTTTCAACAAAGGCACTTTACCGATTTCACGAAGATACATTTGAATGGAGTCATCATAAATATCACCTAAATCAAAACCTTCCAAAAGTTCATCTTTTTTCTTGCTTGTATCTTCACCTTCAGCAGATTTCCCCTGCTCCCATACACTAGCTACTTCCTGATCGACAATTTCGATACCATTATCTTCCAAAGTATCCATTACGCGCTCAAGCAAGCTTATCTCGTCTTCAAGCTGCGGGAAGACATGTAAAATTTCGGCTTCGGTAACGAAACCACGGCTTTGTCCCTTAACCATCAACCCGTCCAAGGTTTCCTGAAACTTATTAGTTTCTTCTTCAGTCAAAACTAAAGTTGCCAATTTGCGACCAATGCGTTTGCCTTTTTTCTTTTTTGGCAAAACTTGCGAAGCCTTAGCAGCCTCGTTAGTCATCATGCGGCTTTTGATCTTTTTAGACTGCTTCTTATCGCTCGCTTTCTCGCCGCTCTTCTTTTCTATCTTTTTCTCCGGCTTCTTTTCTGCAGCTTTTTTCAAGTTTGCCATAATCTTCGATTTCACAGAAGGCTTGGCAGGCGCTTTTTTCTTAGCAGCAGGCTTTGCCACTGCTTTAGCCTTAGCAGGCTTTTTTACGACTTTCTTTTTAGTAACCATTTATTATATTAATTAAAAATGCTCGGAACATACGTTCCATTAGGTAATACGACTCGGTTTTTATTTTTGTTTCTATGAAGACTTGAGGTTACCTATGTCATGTCGGCCCGCGCTATAGCGGGAATGACTGGTTGTAATATATACAAAATAAAAATACTAGCTTCACATTATGCTTCTCGCAGTTTAGTTTCAATTTCGAAACGCGTACTTGATAGTTGAGCAAATTTCGCGTTTAACTGCTTCGCATGGTTAGTATTTTTTTCAATTTCAGCTTTCTTGATAGCCGTCGTAAGCTCTTGCAAATAATATTTGAGCTTGGCTAGTTTGAATAAATAAAAGCTTTTCTTTAACTCGCGTAATAACGCCAGTTGGTTATATGATAGGTTGTCTAAGCTGGATTCTACCATAAACAACGCTTCTTTGACAAGTGAATTATCTATCTTCGAAATATCTTCTCCAAGCAAAGCACTCTGGAAAAAAGGCAGCAATTCTGCGCTAATTAACTGTTCAGGCAATCCTTCGGTTTTAACAAAATCTAAAAACTCTGGAAATTGAATGACCCCTCCTAAAATTTCCTTTTCCCAGGTACTATCCTGATTCTGGGGCTCAGTAGTTTTTACCTGATATTCCATAGATTTAGTAATCGCCCCACCCTGTTCTGCTTTGAGTGCCTGTTCGCTTATACCAAAATCAGTACTGAGTTTTTGCTGATAGTGATCTGCTTCGACAGGACTTTTAATACTATTGATAAGTGGCAATAGCGTATCGATTATATATTGCTTCTGCTCCAAGCTATTAGCAGGAAATTTTTGCTTGGCGAGCTCTATATAATAATCCACCACGCGCATGCTAGACCGCAGCAATTTCTCCCACACGCCAGGGCTTTTGCGAATAAGTTCGTCAGGATCTTTAGCCTGCTGTAGATCTACAATACGCACTTCCATTTCCATACCAAGTGCCATAAGACTAGCGCGGTGACGAGCTTTATGCCCGGCTTCGTCATTATCGAAAGCAAACAAAACAGTGGAAGTAAATCGTTTTAAGATGCGCATATGCTGTTCGGTTAAAGCCGTACCACTTGTCGCTACTGTGTTCGTAAACCCGGCTTGATGCGCAGAGATACAGTCCATTTGCCCTTCCATAATCACCACCTGATCTTTGCTGCGAATTTCATTTTTGGCAAAATTCAAGCCGAATATAATTTTGCTTTTGTTATACATTGCCGTCTCCGGACTATTGATATATTTTGCCTGATCATCGCTACTACCTGGCAGCACCCGGGCAGTAAACGCAACCACCTGGCCATTGATATCAAAGATCGGAAACGTAACTCGGCCCCGGAATCGGTCGAAGATTTTACCTTTATCGTTTTTTACCAACACTCCTGCGGCAACCCCTTGCGCTAAAGGAATTTTACGCGCGTTAAAAATAGTGACTAAGCCATCAAAACTTTCTGGCGCGAAACCAATGCGCCACAATTCTATCGTGGCTGCCGTTAAGCCTCGCTCTAACACATAGCTTTTTGCCTGTTCCCCGGTTTTAGAAACAAGGGCTTTCTGAAAATAACTGGCAGTAAAATCATTCACCTTAACAAGTCCTTCTAGAACTTCTTTGTCCGGCCCAGTATTCATTCTGGTTTGCGGTAAGGTAACACCTGCCATTTCTGCAGCCATTTCTAAAGCTTCGCGAAATTCTACGTTTTCATACCGCTTAATAAAGCCAATTACGTCTCCTCCTTCACCACAGCCAAAGCAATGCCAGATCTGCTTTTGACTAGACACCATCAAGCTGCCAGATTTTTCATGATGAAACGGACACAAACCTTTAAAGTTTGCGCCGCTCTTTTTAAGCTGAATATAACGACCGATCACTGTTGCTACATCGAGCCGGTCTTTGATGTCTTGAATAGTAGTTTCAGCCATATTTCTCTCTTTAGATTAGCTTTTTTAGTACTTTCGGGCAACTCGACAAATGACTGGGAAAGTGCTAGAATAATCAAGATTTTCAACGATTATTTCCTGTTAGTGGAAGCGTCGCATAGTGGGCAGTAGCCCCGCTGGAAAGCGGGTAAGGTGAAAGCCTGCTTGTGACTTTCGCAAATATTTTGCGGAAGCGTCGCATAGTGGTCGAGTGCGCTCGCTTGGAAAGCGGGTAAGGTGAAAGCCTTCGAGGGTTCGAATCCCTCCGCTTCCGCCAACAGGAAGTAAAAGTAAATCGCACAAAATAAAAAAGAAATGAAACTAGAGTCCATTTCTTTTTCAAAACTACCAAACCAATCAACAGATTATCGTAGAGTTTCCAGAGCGATGTTAACCATATTTTTGAAACT
>CAYVGX010000093.1:0-3119 GCA_964451015.1 uncultured Candidatus Saccharibacteria bacterium
TTCGAATTCTCGATCAAAGTTTTCTTTGTCTATCTTATAGTTCTTTTTGATCACCGAAATCGCCGGTTGCCCGCTATTCCGAACCAATACCGTGGAATAATCTTTTACAAGATTCGAACCGAGTGCCTTCTCCAAGAACAATGGTCTGTTTTCCTCCACATTTTTATAGCTCCTGAAAAGCGCCGAAAAATCAGGCGTTGGATCGCTTGGATACACCCCCGTTCTTTCCAAAACTCTCAAAGCAGACGTGATGAAATCGACCTTTACGTCAAAGATGGTGATCGGCAATTTTATCCGTTTCGCGTCAATAATGACGTTTTCAATATCGGATGCGTCCTGCATTCTCTTGTCTATCACGTAGGACAGATTGGAACTCGTGACACGATCGAGTATTTTTTCGCCTATGATCGAGGCCTCCTCATGGAAAATATAGCCGGACAAAACATTTCCGGTAACATTCAAAGTACTCGCAAAAAGTTTTCTTTTCACGGCATCGGTATTCAATACGCCGCTAGTATCACCGGCCGACTTTACGTTTTGAGACAAAAAGCTTTTGATGAAAGATGACTTCCCGGAAGCGACCGCTCCCCTGACGCAGTAAATGCCCCTCCCCATCTTCTTTGAACGAGATATTTTTCTCGACAGAATTTCCACGCTCTTAGAAAAAGAATTCACCAATCTCTCGTGTATCTTCACTCTCTCGCTTATCCAATTCTTCTCATCCCTGAGCAAATTTCTCAGAGTGTCTTTGTCTAATCCGTCAGTATCGACATTGGTAAACACATCGTAGGATTTCAGCTCCGCCCGCGAACTCGCGAGAAGCACGCTTCGCAGCATCAAACTGCCGGTTTTTCGTTTCGGATTACCATTATCGTACACCTTGATCCGATTCAGTACCGTTCGCAAGTGAACAATATCTGTGCCGATCACTTCGACCTTTGCGGAGGCATTGATAAACGCGAGATATTTCCCAGTAATCTTCAGTGGCTGAAATACAAGCGATTCGAGTTTTTCGTTATCAGCTTTCGCGTTGATCGCGGAAACCATTTTTTCAAAACTCAAGCCGCAATCGCTCAATAGGCCAACCAATACATCAATGCACCCCGTTTTGTTGAACAGAGAGATTTTTGCTTGCACGGTTTCTTCTTGTTCCATAACCATCTCGCTATTCCAAAATATCAACCAACTCATGAATCTCCTTGATGGATTGCAAATCCTGGGGAATTTCTTCCGGCATTTTCGAGACGGTGTTCTCGATGAAGAACGCGTCCACTCCGATGTTCTTGGCCGCGAGGTAGTCGTAAAAATAGCTGTCCCCCACCATGAGAGCATCCTGCTTTTCCAGTCCTAACGTATCGAGGATTTCCAGAATAATCGAGGCCTTGCCATTGGGATCGCTTCCTTCCGAAGATCGGTAGGTATAGAAAAGACTCACCAATCCAAAGTGTTCCAGTCGTTCTTTGATTTCCTTGATGGCGATATCCTCCGCGTACGGATTGGCCGAAAGTACCACGAGATACAAACCTTTCTCATTCAAATACTCGAGAGTTTCCTTGGTTTTTGGCGTCAATTCCAGGTGTTCCAAGTAATTGTCCTTCGTTTCCGGATCATGGTAAATCCAATGCGGCTTCTGCGTTCGTTTCGTCGCTTTAGGATACCAGAGCGTTCCGTCCCCATCAAGAAAAAGAATTTTCTTCTTCAGCTTCATAATAATACTGTCGCTTAAATGATTAACGAACTTCAAATTCCTCAACAATCCTCCCTTCCGCTCTCGCCTTTTCCAAATCTTCTTCCAAGATATTTTTTATCGCCAAAACTCTCTCGGGTTGAATGAGTCGGTGAGTGTTGTTATTTCTCGACTCCATTCTCTTGCGAAATTCTTCATCGGAGATTTTCACGTAAATCACCACATCGGAATCGATAAGAACCGCCCCAAAAGCGGGGCGACCAGCCTCCACGGGCATTTTGTTTTGAGTGTATCCGGTCAGCAAATCCGTAGTCTCCCGAAGATACTTCTGATGTTCCGGATTGTTGGGATCGAATTCTTTTTCGACATACTTCACCGTTTTCTTGTCGCCATCGATGAACATAAACGGTCTCTCGTGGTGCAACACGTGTCGCTTGAATTCCGCCGGCATATCATCGAACACTGTGTCCAGATCAACACTGTTCTCGATATGCTGGAGCATGGTGCTTTTCCCGATGCTTGGCGGCGCCAAAACCAGTACTCTCTTGTCTCTGTATTTCTCCAACAATGACTCCAAAGTTTTCGCGCCATCCTTCCCCTCTTCGGAGTTTAAATGCGCGTCTCTTTGGTTTCTTTCTTGGGGGTTTTGAATTCTTTCGAATGACATTTGTTTTAATTCGTTAGTCTTGACCAATACTTCGCATAATAATACATATCTCCCCTGTTTATGATATTCCTTTCATATGCTTTTATTGTACCAGGTTCGAATCCACCCCTCGGGTATACGAAAGTAAAGGCTTTGGTAAGCCTTTACTTAACTCTACTCCGGGCACTGGAAGTTCGAACCGATTTTATGGGAAAATGACTCAGATAAATTACTTTTCTTAATCTTTAAACATCTCCTCATCTCTTAATGCACTTTCTTTTATTTCTCCCTCAGCATATTCCTTAACATCTTTATAGAACTCATATGCTGGGGTACCGACTTGATAGTTTTTCATAAGTTCCATTGATCTATCTCTCATCTTAACGTCTTCAGGCATTGGTTGACCAGCGGTACCACTTTTAGAACGTGAATTAGCGCCCCAGAATAGGTTCCTCCTTACACTTTTATAGCATTCTTCTCCTAGACCTTTAGCTGCATTTAATAATTTTTCAACAAAATTAGGATTCTCAAAAATAAAGTCATGATATGCATGATGTACCAATAATCCTATTCCCATCACTTTTGATTTATCTTTAGAATCAATCGATTCTATAAGAACGTCTAGAGTGGTTTCATTAAAATTTCCAGTAACACCCGTAAACAAATTTGCATACCCGTAATTATCTTTTTTATAGTCACACGCAACATCCCTACTTTTTTTTAAGACTTTTCCGTACTCAGGTGAGTCTTTTAGTGGAGAAACTTGTTTATGTAGTGAGTGACCAA
>CAYVGX010000094.1:0-2961 GCA_964451015.1 uncultured Candidatus Saccharibacteria bacterium
AAAAAAAGGGTAACGAAGAAGATAGAGAAAAGAAAGTAAAAGAATTGCCTATTCAGGTGCAGCAGGCTCAGGAAATGACTGACGAGGCTCCTATTGTAAAGATTGTTGATGTTATTTTGTCTAATGCAATAGATGCAAGTGCTTCGGATATTCATATCGAACCATCTGAGAATGATGTACGCGTGCGTTATCGCATTGATGGTATTTTGCACACTTCGTTGAGGTTGCCGAAAAATGTCTTGTCTGCTATAGTTTCGCGCATTAAAATTTTGTCTAATTTGAAGATTGATGAACAGCGTCTACCACAAGATGGACGTTTCCACGTTGATGTGGGTAAAAAATCTGTAGATCTTCGTGTTTCTACGTTGCCTTTGATGTATGGAGAAAAAGTAGTAATGCGTATTTTGGACAAGACCACTAAAGTTCCTACCTTGGAGGAATTAGGTTTGCGTGGTCAGGGTCTTAAATGGGTTAATGAAAATATTAAGAAGACTCACGGGGTATTTTTGATCACCGGACCAACGGGTAGTGGTAAATCTACTACGCTGTATTCTATTTTAACGATCCGCAACACGAACGACGTCAATATTGTGACACTGGAAGACCCGGTTGAATATTTTATTGAAGGGGTGAATCAAAGCCAGATCAAGCCAGAAATTGGGTTAACATTCGCATCTGGCTTGCGCAGTATTTTGCGTCAGGACCCTAATATTGTAATGGTTGGTGAAATTCGCGACCAAGAAACATCGGAACTTGCTGTTCACGCTGCTTTGACCGGTCACTTGGTATTTTCTACTTTGCACACGAACAATGCAGTCGGTGCGATTCCTCGGTTGATGAACATGGGTATCGAGCAGTTTTTACTCTCGGCTTCCATTAACTTAATTATGGCGCAGCGTTTGGTGCGTAAACTATGCGATTCCTGTAAACGCGAAACGAAAATTAATGCTGTGGTCCAAAAAGATTTGGAAACTGTTTTAGCGAGCGCGCCGAAAGATTACTTGGACAGAATCGATCCTAAAAACCTCAAAATTTACGAGGCAGTAGGATGCGATAAATGCGCTAAGGTGGGATATAAAGGACGGATGGGTATTTTTGAAATTCTGCCTATGTTTGATGAATTGCAGGAGTTGCTATTCAATAAACAACCTGCACATAAGATATATGAAGCTGCGGCTAAGTTAGGAATGATTACTATGAAGCACGATGGTTTGATTAAAGTCATGCGCGGTGAAACGACTATAGAAGAGATTGCCCGCGTTACTACGGAGTAAATTATGAATATCATTCTTACTAAACAATATTCTCTGCGAAATCAGCCTTTTGCGAAGCTATTTGGTATGACTATTGGATTGATAGACAGTGATCATCAAGCGCGAAGCTTTTACCAGCAAAAAATGCAAGAAGTGCATATGGATGTATTGCCGTTCGTAGATTATAGCGAAGCGGAACAAAATGGAAGTTTGCACCAGTGCCATGCGGTTGTCTTTGGATTGCAAGCAGATAATATAGATAAGCAGCTCAAACATTTGGCGTTATGTATTACTAAGTTTCCTTCAGTGCCTGTGGTAACTATTGCCAAAACGGTGCAAGAAAAGCAGATTGATGCTATTATGAAATTAGGAACACGGCTACATATTAATCGCGATTTTTCTCATCCTCGCGATTTAATCGTAGCGTTAGAACAGATACTTTAGAAATAAATACAATAATTAAGATCAAAATATATTTCTATACAAGTCGGTGTGTTACACACGAGAAGGTATAGAAATAGTGAGAGGAGAGAGTTTTGGAAAGTGAGTGTAAGCTAATTATGTTCACCGGAAGAAATTTTGGGTCAGATGTATAAAGCTAGTGAATTAGAATTAAATAAATTATTAGAAGTCACTTTAGAGCGCAATGCGTCAGATTTGCATTTGATGGTAGGGGAGCCTCCAGTATTGCGTATCGATAGCAGTTTGTTTCGACTCGAAGACTATCAAATTTTAAGCCAAGATGCCATTTCAGATCTAATCAAAGTGATGCTGAATGAAAACCAGTTGAAAGCTTTGCATGAAGAACTGCATTTGGATTTTTCCTATGCCTATAAAGACTCGGCTCGTTTCCGTGTTAACGTTTATCAGGCTCAAGGTGTATGGAACGCTGCATTTCGTTTAATTCCAACTCATATAATGACTTTGGAAGAATTGAATTTACCCCCAGTACTCAAGAAGTTTACGCAATATAAGCAAGGCTTAGTGCTTGTTGTAGGTCCGACTGGTCATGGTAAGTCTACTGCACTAGCGTCTATGATCAATGAAATCAATACTACCCGGAGCGAACACATTTTAACCATTGAAGATCCTGTAGAATTTTTATTCAGTCATAAGCAGTCTATGGTATCGCAGCGCGAAGTAGGAGAAGACACTCCGTCTTTTGCTCATGCACTCAAAGCTGCTTTGCGTGAAGATATTAACGTGGTATTGGTAGGTGAAATGAGAGACTTGGAATCTATTTCTGCAACTCTGACTCTAGCAGAAACAGGTCACTTGATTTTTGCGACCATGCACACAAACGATGCCGCTCAAAGTATTGACCGTATCGTCGATGTCTTCCCGGGGGATCAACAGGCTCAAATTCGCGCTCAGCTGGCTAATACTTTGCTTGGTGTAGCGAGTTTGCGTTTACTGCCTAAAGTAGGCGGTGGTCGTATCCCAGCTACTGAAATTATGGTTGTGAATCATGCCATTCGTAACGTTATCCGCGATAACAAAATTTATGAAATCGCTAATATTATTCACACCAATATTGAAGAAGGTATGATTCCTTTAGATAAAGTATTGGCCGATTTAGTGCAGCAAGGATTAGTAGAACGAGAAGTTGCCGAAAATTACGTATTAGATAAAGACTTCTTTATGTCACTGCTCGGCTAGTGGGAAAGTGACTTATCGCAAGGAATTATTTATAAAGTTTTTATGAAAT
>CAYVGX010000095.1:0-2885 GCA_964451015.1 uncultured Candidatus Saccharibacteria bacterium
ATAACAAATCTATGCATAGGTAAATTCTAAATTAATAGGAAGAGGTTGGCTATATAGGTGTATATACTGGCTGAGCATATCGGGCGAGATCCAATTACTTCTCTAGGATAGTTTTCACGTACTTTAGAAGATTTTCTAATACTTCTTCTTTTTCTAATTCCTTTGCAATTTTAGCGTAGTATTTTATGGTTTCATCATAATAGCTTTGTTTTGTATCTTTATCATCAATAAAGGATGCTCCAGTCAGGTTATCTAGACGATCCGCAAGTTTAACTGTCATAGCTTTGTGTTTAATACTTATATCTTCATAATTGAAGATTCTTGAGAAATATTCTTCTTGGTCCTCAATTTTGAAAGTAGTGTAGTCTTTTTTCTTTGTACACAGAGTAACTATTTCTGCTACTGCTTCGCCAAAGTTGTTTGCTATATTTTCAATGGTATAGTCTGTGTCTTCAACAGCATCGTGTAATACTGCAGCTAGTAGTAAATCTTCGTCTGTATTTCCCCAGTAAACACACAATTTGTACACAGAATACAAGTGTGTCCAATATAGTTCCTTACCTTTTGGTAATGGGGAGAATTTCCTATATCTTTCGGGTTCTAATCTATACATTAGTTCAAATGCTTCGAGGATTTTATTTGTCATTTAGTTATTATACTTGCAATTTTATTAAATGGCGTCATCACTAGGTTATGCAATAAATATCAACAATCAAAACAAAATATATTGTGCTTTTTAGGTTAGATAGTTCCTCATATAGTACTTACACTGAGGATTAATAACTCGATAACAAATATACTCGAGTATTATTATACTCGGTAATCTTTGATAGAATTAATTATGCGACAAGGTAACGAGACGGGATTTGTAGTAGATCCAAATGAGGGACTTTACAGTAGCGTGAAAGGTAAAGAAAATACTCCAGATAAGGCAGAGCTTCAACTTAATGTGAGCGAGCAGTTGCCTTCAATAGATAATCACCGAAAGATGGTTGAGGCTATACCAGCATTGTTTTTTAAGACAAAAGTACTCGATGAAATATATTTATTTTGGGCAGAGAGCGGCAACATAGATTCCAATTTGGAAACAATAGCCGAAAAAATTAATGGCGAAAACTTTCCTGAAGATGAGAAAGATTCGATATCAAAATGGCTTACTAACAGAAATAAAGAACTTCAGGAAATCTATGGAGGTATAAATAACTTTGTTGCTTCAGAAAAACCTGATAGAAAGGATTTGGCATTAATACATAGTAAAATTCAAGGATATCAGGAAGATAGCAGGAGCGAGGAACAATATAAAGCAGTTTCGGAGGTTATAGCAGAAGCACTAGAAAGTGGAATAACTATCGAAGAAGTTAGAGCGAAGATAGCCCAGCACGCCCTTTCCGAGATATTTACATTATTTGAATATCAGTATCTTATTGCCGGTGATTTAGAAAAAGTGTCCCGTAATATTTCAGGATTTATAGAAAGTACAAGAGATAGCTATACTGATGAGAAAGAAGAGCTCAGGGCAGCTATAAGCTCAAATGATTGGAATCTACATGAGGGAGATGCTGGTTATGAAGCTGCCAAAGAAAGAAAGGATACTATTAGAAAAAGAGTGCAACTGTTTTCTGATCTATATTCGTGGTATGCAGAAGGTAGTACTGACGAAGAATCTTCAACTATGTGGTCTATTCGTTCCAGGAATATCAAAGTTCTGTTAGGAATAGCAGAGTCTGATTCTGCTTATAAAGCTAACTGTGTTACGATACTTCAAACTGCAGAAGCGTTGTATCGCTCAATAAATATAAACGATGCTGTCTATGATCATAACAATAAAATATACGAAAAGTATGTCGAGCCAGTGAAACTTGAAGAAGAGCGTCTAGGTCATTTATCAAAAATTCAGAGTATAGTAGAAACGACAGATGGTGATGTTGAAATTATAGAAAGTGAAATGGATACGATTCGTGGCGAATGGTTTAAAACAAGGCTGAAAACCGTAGTGTCGGCTGTAGGAAGCGGGGCATCATTATATGGTGCACACCTTTTATCCGAGCAAGCTGATTTTCTTGATTTTGTTGTTCGGGGAAGCAGAGGTGAGTTTTGGGTATCAGGTTTTGACAAACTTCGTGTACCATATGGTGAAATACCAGAATTAATAAATAAAATACAGAATATAAAAACAGCTGAAGTTGCTGCTATAGTCGCAGGTGTTGCTCTAGCAGGATACTCTTTATATGAATTATACAAATCCGGAATACTTTCTGAAAAAGTAGAACTGTTTAAAGAAGCTATAAATTTACAAAAAAAGAAAGATACCGGCAGCTAATAAAATAAACTTATTACTAAGGTAAAAACTAAAGTATGCCTGAAAAAAATGAATTACCCTCTTTAATGGATCTACTCACATTAATTGACCCAAAGGGTTATATCAACAGGGAAGATGCCGGTAGAGATATTGCATCTCTCTCCCTTATAAGTGCATTGCAATCTATCATGAAAGATCTTACACAAGATCAGCAAGCAGATGTAAGATCGATATTGAATGGTAGCAATAATAAAGATAAAAGCGACCTAATAGAATATCTTGGATCTATCTCAAAGAAAGATACCTACCTAAAAGCCCTCTCTGAATTCGTAAACTACTGGACGATCGATTTTATGATCGAACTGTATAATAAAACTTCTGTTGAAAAAAAAGAGCAGATTATGAAGGCATTTCCTGAGCTAGCAGAATTAGCTCGTAAAGATGAAGCCTAAATATTAGTATAAAAAATCATAATACTTTTATAAGTTAAAATTCTTCTAAAATGCTAGTACAGTGATAGGACATTTCGTATGGCTGGGGGACAAGGAGTCGAACCTCAATTGACGCATCCAGAGTGCGCTGTCCT
>CAYVGX010000096.1:0-2862 GCA_964451015.1 uncultured Candidatus Saccharibacteria bacterium
TGTTTGTTGGAACTATGTGGAATGAAAATCATGATCGAGAATAAAACATACCGGAAGTTTATCGAATGATTTAGGTATTCATTTTTGGAGCGGGATACGGGAATCGAACCCGTCTCTCAACCTTGGGAAGGTCGCATACTACCGATGTACTAATCCCGCGAACACTTCCATATTCTACCAAAAAACCCTATTTCAGAGAACAGGGTTTGTATCACATTACAATAGTTTAACAGAACGGATATTATTAGATTGCTCGGAAAACCATTTAGTAAAATCGTTCGGCTTTATGAAAATTTGCTGTAAATTGTAATATTTTTCCTTTTTGCCGTCTATTTCCTTTTCCTCTACGGCAATAACTTTAATGATATGTAAGCCATAGCGACTGACAATCAATTTTTTATCGTTAATAGCAATGTCTTTAATGCCGTTTTGGAATTCGGGTAGTAAATCGGATGATGCTACAAAACCGCTGTCCCCTGCAAAATTTTGACTAGCTGGATCTTGGTTGTATCTATTAGCCACATCTTCAAAGCTGGTACCACTGTCTAGTTGCTGTAAAAGTTCTCGTGCCTTGGCATAGGGCTCGTTATTTAAAGATTCCTGTTCATTAAACCATTTCGACAGCTTATCTTGCAGTACGCTTTGCTTTACCGCCTGATTCTTGAAAGTATTCAAATCCATGCCGTAATTTTCCTGCAAAGATTTTTTTAAGCCTTCCTCTCCACCTTCGGGAAATTGCTTGATCACTGCCTGATAAGCTGCATCAATCTCGCTGTCGTTTACGTTGAGGTTATTTTTTCGTGCCAGAATGTCCACTTTTTTCGTTTCTATCAACTGGTCTAAAATTTGGCTGGAGATATCTACGCTATTCTGTCCGCTTCCTTTAAGGATTTTCTCTGCTAAAGCAATGCGCTCAAATAATTGCACGCTACTTACCGGATTTATTTCCACGATGGCGATAGGGAGTGGTACAGTAGAAAAGATTTTCCGCTTCGCAGTTGTTAATGATCCTGTGTAGAGCCATACAACAAGCGCAGCGACAGCTACTATACAGATCAGTACAGCAATCAAAAGTGCTCTTTTGCTGCGGGAATGCTTTTTAGTATTTTGCGCAGCTGTCTCTTCTACTGCGTCAGTATCTTTTTTTGTCATAGATATTAATTAATGAAAATATATTGCCACCAATTATAGAGGTTAGATCGCGGCTTCGAATCGTCGGCTATGTGAGTATTTTGCGTTTGAGGAGCAGGGAAATCAATTACTACTTCGCCTTCTTTTTTTAGATTGAGTTGTAATCGAGCCAGTTTTTCCTGATATTCTGGCGTTGATAAGAAATTTATAGACTGTTCCAGTTGTTGATTGCTTTCTTTTAGCTTTCTTTCTTCGGCCTGCAAAGCTGCTATTTCCTGATCTACCTGCCGTCTTGCATGCCATTGCTTGAATTCTACCACAAATGCGAATACAAGTATCGCACCAAGTACAGCAAGGAATATTTTAGAATAGAAAATGCGCGGAATTTTCATATGATGTTATAAGACTTTTTGATTCTTTTTGGTGTACCCTACTTGCTCTTGATAGTGCTCTATTTCTCCAGGTTGAAAAGCGATAGTTTTAGTAGTGACTCGTTTATGAAGCTGCCACAGATAATCTTTAATGTATTCCGGATCAGGGATATGTCGTAAAATGACTGGCTCTACTAATCCTACTACCTGCACTTCTACATCCCCATACGCCCATAAAGCAGACATGATACCTGTGGTTTTATAGCTAACGTTAAGAATGCGCTCTAATGGAGTCTCTATAACCGTATGCTTGAATAAGCCGTCATGTTCGAATAGGAGCAGTCGCAAATTGGTAACTATATAATTGTTGCGATACCAAATGAGCGCTTCGCGTATAAACCAGATACCTGTGGCCAAAAGTAAGATGTAGCTCACGCCTCGATAGGGCGACAATAAGCCATAGCGCCACAGTAAATATGTGGGTACTAGTACTATTACCGCTGAAATAAATACGTACTTGAAAAGAAATACATTGCTTTGTCTGTAAATATTGCGGATATGCTCGCCTTCAAGTAATGCAAATTTATGAGTTAACATAAGCAAAAATACTACTGATCATGGCTAAAATTATCAGCACCGATACTCCTATCATAATGTGGTTTAAAAGTTTTCTGTTTCTCATGTTTGCTTTAAATGAAAAGATTATTTTTTGAGGACAGCTAAAAATGCTTCTTGAGGGATATCTACTTTACCGATTTTCTTCATACGTTTCTTACCACGCTTTTGTTTGTTGAGCAGTTTCATTTTACGAGTGACGTCACCGCCGTACAAATAGCCGGTTACGTCCTTGCGCAGCGCCGAAATAGTTTCGCGTGCAATAATTTTACTGCCAATAGCCGCTTGAATTGCGATTTCAAATTGCTGACGTGGGATAAGTTCTTTGAGTTTGGCTACCAAACTGCGCCCATCGCTTTCGGCAGTGGATTTATGGACAATTGCTGATAATGCTTCGATCGGTTCACCTGCCACTAAAATATCTAATTTTACCAAGTTGCCAGGACGCATTTCCATAACTTCGTAGTTCAGGGATGCATACCCGCTAGTGACACTTTTTAGTTTATCATAGAAGTCTGTAATTATTGTTGCTAAAGGCATTTCAAAGCGCATTTCCACGCGGTCGCTGCCTACATAATCCATACCTTGGTTAATGCCGCGGCGCTGCGTTACTATTTCCATGATTGATCCGATGTAACCGGACGGAGTTAATATAGTTACTTTTGCCCATTCCTCTCTAATTTCTAGAATAGTAGAAGGATCAGGGAATCCTGCCGGAATATAAATAGTAGAAACAGTTCGATCA
>CAYVGX010000097.1:0-2818 GCA_964451015.1 uncultured Candidatus Saccharibacteria bacterium
TAAAGATATAGCTTAAATAATTCCCTACGAGCTTCGTAGTCCGGAGGCGTAATGAATATTCTTTTATCCATGCGGCCAGATCTCATAATCGCATGGTCGATTTTATCTGGGAAGTTGGTCGCACCAATGACTAATACCTTATTATCCGACGCATTATCAAGCTGCATCAAAAATTCGTTAACCTCCTCTTCTTTATAGGTTGAATGTAAATCTAGCCCTTCTCTTTTAGGAACTAGTCCTGATATTTCATCTATAAAAATTACTGACGGTGCTTTTAGACGAGCCTGCTCAAAAACCTTCGCAATTTTATTTGACGTTTCGTGGATAAAAGGACTACCCACATTAGAATGCTTCAGCTCAATAAAATTATATTTTAGTTCTTCAGCTAACTTTCGGACAATAAAAGTTTTACCTACACCCGGAGGCCCATATAGCAATATTCCGTTAGGTAGGCTTAGCTTATATTTTTTATATTTTTCAGGATGAGCTAAGGGCTCAATAATGTCTCTGATAAAAAGGGCTTTTAATTCCTTCATACCAGCTACCTCATCAAAGCCTTTGCGGACAGTTAGTTCCTCGACTATCTGAGTAATCCGTTCCTGTGAATGCTCGGATATTATGATACCTAGGTATTCTTTGTTGTCCACCCGGATATTGACCAAGTTATACTTATCCTGGCTTACTACTTCCTCGGGTCTGATATTCGTAAATAAATACAAAAAGCTATCATCGGACAATAAGTATACTTCGGTAAAAAAAATTTTATCGATTCGCTTTTTTACAGTCCGCCCTTCGTTGATAGAAAAGCCGTTAAATAAAATTGGTTTAGTTATTGAAGTCATTAGCTTGGTGAGCAGTTATTTCTTAGAAAATTATTGTATGTTTCTACTTTTTGATTATAAGAGTCAATCTTAGTATCCAGATTATCGAATTGTCTTTCATAAGTCGAGTGCTTTAGGTTGTATTCGTCAATTAAATCGTTATATCTATTTATAAGAAACTGCGAAGAATATTCGTTTACATACATTGAATCGATTTCGGATTGTAAACGATTCAATTCACTCTCTTTGAGCGCGACTGATGTTTTTTCGGATTCTATTGAGCTTTTTTCAAAATCAGTAGGTTCTAATGCAGTTGCCTTGGCGTTGTCTAATACACTACAATAATAAATTTTACCATTTTCATCAGTAAACTTATAGGTTTGCTCGGCGGGAGTGTTGGTAATAGGGATAGTTGCCGGAGGAGGAGTGCTGCCTGAACTTACAGTGCTAGTGTCCGGAGTCGTAGCCGCAATAACTATTGTTCCTAATATAATTAGTGAGGCAATAACCCCTACAATAAATTCCACTTTTTTTCTGCGAGTCTTAGCAGCCCACCACCACGCTAACCGGCTTATAGAGCGTTTAGAACTTCCTGTTGCGGTTTGGTCTCGTCGACTCGGGAACATTTCTTTATGGTAATGAGGGCGCTCCTCAGAAGCCTCAGCCTTATCTGAGTCGAGAAATTCTAAATCAAAATCTAAATGCTCTTTTGCCATGCTAATCTTTATTTCTTATTACATAACTGGCTATCCAAAAAATTATTCCGATCCCATAAAACCAAACCGTGAGCCACCCTATTACATAGCATACGTTTGCAATTTGGACATTTTGACGAATGCGTTTGAACAATGGCATTAAACCATTCCACATATAGCAATCTATCAGGATGCTAAGCGCATATTTATCCATATCACCTTCGGCGAACTTCTCGTTAACTTCTTTTTGCAGGTTTGTTTTCCATTCATCAATAGTATTTAAACTTTTTTTGGTAGCCATAGCTACCATGTCACTAACTTGTTCCAGAATTTTCTTAACCCCATCCGGATTTAAGCCATCAAATACTTCCAGGTTAGCATATAAAAAATCTCCTGCGACAGCAAAATTCTGCCGTGCAAAGTCGTATTGAGTACTCTCTATTTGTGCTTTACCCAATTGAAACTTTTTAAAAGCAAACATTGTGATAGCTAATTTTTTCTGGTTCAGTAAAGCTTTTTCTAGATCGCTGCTTGCTTTAGGTAGATGCGAATCTATAAGATCTATGGCTTCTTGGAATTTTTCCTCAGCAATTAAATCAGTAATAGGTTTTATGGCGGAGTGGTATCTTTCGTTGTTCTTTAAGGTATTAATATCTTCCTGTATTTTATGCTCCATACCGACTGAGCCAGCGATCTTCATTGTAATAGCAAATAAGGACAGGCACTTGTTGTTAGTATCTAAGTTATTATTATATATATCTAAAATTACGCTACGGATTGAAGTTGCGGCTTTGTCTCTGATGGTACGAGTTTCGCTATCTTCGTATAACCCTAAATCGATAAGCGAATTAAGCTCAGTTTGAATTTTACGAATTGCTTCTTTGAGTTCTCTCAGCTTGTCGTCCAAATCAGTTGTTATCTCTGTAATTTTGATACGGTCGATGCTTGCCACTATGGAGTGAATGTTATTGTAAATCGGATTGACGATATCAGAAGTTGCCTTCTCTCCCTTAACTCCAAACTCGGTAGAGAATTGAGTGAAGAAAGAATTATCGTTTTGTTTTTGACTTATCTCAGTATAAATATCAGCAAGATAAGATGTAACGTGTTTTTTAAAGTCAGAAATTATTTCCGCACTAGTATTCATGTCATCATGCTTTTTGAAGTACTGTAAGAATACAGCCCAAAATCGGTCTGTATCAATGAGTTCTTTCCAAATTTCTAGAGAATTTTTTAGATAGCTCGCATTTTTTAAATTTTCATTCAACAGTAGGACACAATAAAGCAGTGCCAGATTTTTCT
>CAYVGX010000098.1:0-2783 GCA_964451015.1 uncultured Candidatus Saccharibacteria bacterium
AATGCCCGTTATTATGACTGTGGTAATAAACTGGAATATCTAAAAGCAGTGGTAGAATTTGGCCTTAAACATGAGGAATTTCATCAAGAATTTGCCGATTTTTTAAAAAACCTTGATTTCTAGAACAAAGAAATAAAACTAAGAAAATAAAAATGCTTAAAAACAAAAATGTTATTCGCAAGCTCGCACTGGGTATGGCTATGTTATCTGTAGTGTTATTGGCAGCAGGATGTGGGGGCGGTAACAAAACAAATAACGGTAAGGTAACTCTAAAAATTTGGAAACCCTTTGTCGATAGCGACAAAATGGATGTGTTAATTCAGGCGTATCGCAAAGCTCATCCGAATGTTACTATCGAATACACCAAGAAAAACATAGAAAATTACGAAGGTGATCTACTCAACAGCTTGGCAGCGGGAAACGGACCGGACATTTACTCCATTAATAATACATGGGTTCCTTTATATTTGGATAAAATCGAACCGGCTCCCGAAAAACTCTATTCATTAAAAGAGTATAAAGATACGTTTGTTGATGTGTTGTATAAAGATCTAGTGATAGATAGCAAGATTTATGGCACCGCGCTATGGGTAGATTCCCTGGGTCTTTACTATAATAAAGATTTGATGGGCACTGCAGGAATTGCTACTCCGCCAAAAACGTGGGACGAATTAGCTAAAGACAGTCAGCGTATTGTGCAGCAAAACGCATCCGGCTATTTTGAGCAAAGCGGTGTTGCAATCGGCACGTATCAAAATGTAAACCGCGCCGTTGATATTGTGTATTTGATGATGCTTCAAGCTGGTGTTGTGCCATGGTCGAGTGATGGGCGTAATCCGCAATTTTCATCAAGTGTGAGTAAAAACGGCCAAAGTTATAATCCAGGAACAGAAGCAGTGCGTTTTTATACATCCTTTGCTGATCCCTCATCAGAAAATTACACATGGAACTTAGACAGCGATTATTCTATAGACGCCTTTGCTAATGGTCGCGCTGCATTTTTATACGGGTATAGCTATACCCGCGCTCAGATCGATAGTAAAGCACCTAATTTGAATTACGATGTAGCGCCTGTGCCCCAATATGCTTTAGGTCAATCAAATGTTAACTATGCTAGTTATTTTGCGGAGGTGGTCAGCAAGCAAAGCAAGAATAAAGCTGTTGCCTGGGATTTCCTTAAATTTATAACCAGCAAAGATGTCTTGGCATCTTATTATATAGATGATAAGCAGCCATCCTCTCGCAGAGACTTAATAGAAAAGCAAACCCAAGATTTAGATATAGGTGTATTTGCCCACGCGAATTTAACAGCAAAATCTTTTTACAAATTCGATGAGGCTAAGGTGGACAGTATTTTTGGGGAAATGATCGAATCTATCTTGCTCAATGGCCAAAGCGTCCAAGGTGCGCTTTCGAAAGCACAAAGTCAAGTGAGTGCTGTGGTATCAGGAAGAATATTCAAATAATTATGAAGCAATTTTTAATAAAACATATTCCGCTGGTAATTGTGTTTGCCGTACTATTTGTAGCCGTATCTGCTATAGTATTACCCCAAATGTCATTTGCTCAGAATACTGCAACTCAAGCCCAAGATGGTACACAAGGTTTTGTCTTTTGCGGAAATACAGCGGATGAGCCCTGTAATGTTACGCATTTATTTCGGACAATGATAATCATTATCAACTATTTAATTACCATGGTAGGATTTGTCGCTGTGTTATTTATAGTTATTGCCGGAGTGCAGATGGTTATTTCGCAAGGACAAGAACAATTGAAAGCTGCTAAGCAAAGATTAAGCGGTGCAATTATAGGTATGGTTCTGGTTGCCTTGTCATTTGTATTGATTAATAGCTTATTGGCTGGTTCCTTAAATATAGGAATTAGGCAAGGCGGTCTTATTTTGACAAACCCAAAAGAATATATTAATCAATAATGAAAAATAAATTTTATATTAAATTCAGTATAGTCTTATCAGTTTTTTGTTTGCTATTTGGGGTTGCTTTTGTCGAACAGAGTACTGTAGTATCCGCTGCAACTGATATTTCAAAATGCAAAATTGAGTTAAGTTTTTTAGAAAATAATAATCCAGTCACGGTAACGACCATTTTGCTCAACGCTAAAAATTCCTACAAACTGAATTATAAAGTAACAACCCCAGAAGGATGTGCTGCGCCTTTGTACTGGAAAATTAGTCTTCAACAATATGGCGCTACCAAGGATACTGCTGAGCCAGTTGATGTGCCTACCGGGACGCAAATTAAGTCGGGCATTATAAATAATAATAACGGGCTTTCTGGATCTGTTGCTTTGTCAAAGCCGTCTCTCGGAAATTATGCGTATACTATGTTTGTTTCTTCTGATGAAACCTTTTCTAGTTCCGCAAACTTAATAACTAAACAATTTTCAGTTAAATTTACTAATAATGCCAAAGAGGTACAAGATGCCAAAAACGCTGTGTCTAAGCCTGGTGGGTCTGGTGGTGGAAATAATGGCAATACTGCATATAAAGATACTTCAGGTAAAACCTACGATGGACAGGACTGGAATGGAGAGCTTTCGATTTTAAATCCTGTAAAACTCGGAGGACAAGAAGTAAATGATATTTCACAGCTTGCTACTAAGATTATTAATTGGCTATTGCTTATAATCGGTATTGTTTCTACGGTGATGATAATTTATGCTGGTGTTCTGCTCGTATTTAATGCAGGAAATGAGTCGCAAGTTAAGAAAGCAACAACAACGATTATTTGGGCCGTACTGGGACCTGTTGTGTCGCTGTTCGC
>CAYVGX010000099.1:0-2752 GCA_964451015.1 uncultured Candidatus Saccharibacteria bacterium
CGGTTTTTAATCCAGAACTCAACCAAGGCGATTTGATCGGCACGATAGCCCAAGTTTCCTGGCTTAGCTTTAAAGCATACTTTATGGATGGAGATCTCAATTGGCGGCACAACATCTCCGGACATGCTTTCCTCTCCATTATTATTTCGCCATTTTTCTTGCTTGGGCTTATCATATCCACACTAAAAGCAGCGCGCTATACTTTCTTACCGCACCGCCATAAAAATGATTGGACGTATTTCCTGCTCGCAGGTTGGTTCTTTTCCATGCTTATCCCTGTAGTGACCACAGCAGAAGGAATCCCTCACGGGCTGCGCAGTATTGGAACTATTCCGGCAGTATTTATATTATCTGCAATTGGACTAGCTCTAGTTGCCCAGCACGCACAGCGTGTCACCGATAAGTACTGGCCATTTCTAAGTAATTTTCAACAGCAGTGCATTACTACTTTCAAGTACGTCACTATTACCTGCTTTGTTCTAGCACTCACTAGCCAATCATATATTTTATATTTTATTTACGCAGCCAATAGTCCGGAAAACTTTTATGCATTCCGTTCCGACCTCACGGTAGTTTCACAGTATCTTAATGAACATGGCAATAGAAACACTACATACTTAGTGCTGGATAAATTTTCTATTCAAACTGTAGACTACTTCACTGCTTTAGATGCCGCACACCCAGAGAATCCCATCAATCAACCCTACAAACAAGTTGATCCTGAAAATGTCTGGGAACTCACCGGCCTAAAAGCTGGAGATAAAATTGTATTCACTCAATCAAGCATTTTTGATATTAAAAAATTTCGGCAATACCATCCTGATATCCGCTTAGAACGAGAAGATCGCAATAAGTTCAATCAGACAGTATTAGCCGTATACACAATTCAATAACATGAAGCGCATTTTAGACTTTCTCAACAAGCACTCTATTGTCATCGCGATATTTTTCGCAGGTACCGCACTACGTTTTTATAACCTTACTAAAATCTCCTTATGGCACGACGAAGCGTTCTCCGCACTATTGATTAAATATCCATGGGGCGAAATGATGTACCGCATTGGTCTCGATGTTCATCCGCCAATGTACTATATCTTTTTGCGGGTGTGGCATTACATCTTTGGGTATTCCTTATTTAGCCTGCGAGCTATGTCGGTCGCATTTGGAATAGCGACTATTATTGCGGTGTATATACTGGTCAAAAGATTTTTCGGCAGTACACAAGCTGCGCTTATTGCTGCCAGCCTGATTGCATTCAATCCATTTCAGATTCAATACGTTACCGAAGCCCGCATGTATACTATGGGCGCATTTTTTGCCGTTCTCGCTACGTATTACCTTGCCCTAGCCTTACAGGCTACCAAAAATTACTATACACAAAATAATCCCATTCTCCGTCCTAGTATCACCAAGGTTAGCCTGTACTACATTGCGTTTACTATCACTGCCAGCATACTCACGTATACTCATTACTATTTATTGTTTACTGTCGCAGGATTAGGACTGGCTGGCATACTATACTGCTTCATTCAGTTTAGATTTAGCATCAAAAAATATCTCTGGCTCCTTTTCTCTGGATTAGGTATTGCTGTATTATTTATCCCCTGGCTAAAAATTTTCTTGTTTCAGTTTAAACAGGTGGGTGCCGGCTACTGGATCCCTCCAATCAATGTATGGAGTATTCCGTCCACGATTTACGATCTATTCATTCATATCGGACAACCTGGCAAGATCGTTATGATTGCCTGCACACTACTTGCGCTATATGCAATATGGCAAGTCTTTAAGCAATATCAACAAACTGAAAAATGGCTGATTATCATTCCTTTTCTTGCGCCATTCGGAGGTTCATTACTCTTTGCCTTACTTGCAGCAATAAGACATCAAGAATCTTCTGTTTATTTAGTTCGCTATTTCTTATTCGCGTCTCCGTTTTTTCTTATTATCATTGCCCTCTGGCTACATAGACTGAAAATCAACGCAGTAAAATGGTTATTATTAGCCGGGCTGCTAGTGCTCAACACTTTTGCGGTATTTTATTACTGGCAACAACTCGACGTAGATCAAAAACCTGGTATGGCAAGTCTTGCACAGCTCATTAACAAAAATGTAGAGCCAGGGCATAAATTATATGTGGCCAGCAGCTTTGAATTTTTCAATTTCAAATACTACAATCACAGTTCTGCCAAGCCACTACTATTCACTAACGGCAGCCATGTACATGATCTTCCTCACTTTGCAGGAACCGCGATTCTTGCGGAAGATGATTTAGTACTCAACTTTAAAGAAGCCACTAAGCCAGGTGATACTGTATGGCTAATCTGGACAAACGGATTCGGTGGCAGCAAACCTATCGTGCCCAATAACTGGAATCAAATCGACGAGCACGGCTTCGCAGAGGTACGTCCCTATGTCGGCACCTGGGTAGTGGTCACAGAGTACCGCGTAGATTAGTTGCATAAAATACATAATCCTGATATACATAAATAAATTATATGAGGAGGCACTATGCAAAAAAGCGAAATTGCGAAAATTAAAGCAGCACTAGTATCTCTTCAAAAAGAGATGCTAGAGAAAGAACGGCAAATTTTATTTCCGAATATCCCGGAAAATATATTTGCCTCACTGCATAACACCATCAACACGACAATGCCCATCAATGGCAAGGATTCTGAAAAAAACCAGACGCTTCGCAAGTTTAGGAAGATTATTAGGAATAAAATATTTTCTGAAGTCAATCGCTGGTTTACAC
>CAYVGX010000100.1:0-2751 GCA_964451015.1 uncultured Candidatus Saccharibacteria bacterium
GTTGATACGTACTTTGGCGGCATGGAACACACCACACTTCATTTGTTGTATTCCCGCTTTTGGAATATCTTTTTGTACGACCAAGGGTTAGTGCCAGTTTCTGAACCATATAAAAAGCGTGTACCTCACGGAATAGTTTTGGCAGCGGACGGTACTAAAATGAGCAAGAGCAAAGGAAACGTAGTCAACCCAGACGAGAGTGTGTCTGGCTTTGGCGCAGATACAACCCGCATGTATGAGCTGTTTCTTGGTCCACATAAAGATAGTGTGGCCTGGAGTGATCAGGGGATTGTTGGCGTAGCGCGCTTCTTAGATAAAGTATGGCAATGGGTGAATGAATTTAAACCAAGTGATACCCAGGACGAAAAAGTTGATCGCGCTTTGCACGCTGTCATTAAATCGACAGGCGAGGATATTGAAAGCTTTTCCTATAACACTGCTATTTCTGGTTTCATGAAATTTTATAACGAAGTGAAGGATAGCCCAGTCACTATAGAAACAATGCAAAGTTTTGTGCGGCTCTTGTATCCATTTGCGCCGCATATTAGCGAAGAACTGAATGAAATTTTAGGAGGTACGGAAAGTGTACAAAACCAGGCATGGCCGCAATTCGATGAAAGTAAACTTGTGAGTGATACAATTAATATTGTTGTACAAGTGAACGGCAGGGTAAAAGATAATATGCAAGTCTCTGCGGGAAGCAGTGAAGAGCAGATTATTGAGCAGGCGCTCCAGAACCCTAAAGTTGTTTCCGTATTAAATGGCCAAGTTCCGAAACGCACTATTTATATTGCTGGCCGCCTTCTTAATATAGTTGTTTAGTATGATCATTTTAGAGTATAGCGAACGGAATCATAAAAATATTATCCATGCAGTTGTGTTGGCTATGAAGCACGGCAAGGTGGTGGCGTATCCAACAGATACATCCTATGGATTGGCCGTGGATATTAGTAATAAAAAAGCTGTTGAGCAGTTATATAAAATAAAATCGCGATCAAAAAAACAACCTATTCATTTAGTAGTGTCTTCGATTGCTCAAGCTAAAAAATTGGGCGTATGGAATAGATACGCCGATAAACTCGCTAAAGCGTTGTGGCCTGGACCTATTTCGCTCGTACTGCCATGCGCTAGTGCAGATTCTTCTATTAAGCAGTTTTCAGGCAACACAAAAACAATTGGACTGCGCATGCCTGATAATGCAATTGCGCTCGATTTAATGAAAAGAATGGGCCAGCCTATTCCTGCAGTGAGCGCTAATCCATCAGGCAAGATCAATAATGGCGTAGATAGTTATTCAAGCAAAGATATTATCGAGCAATTTAGAAAATTAAAATACAAACCTGATATAATAATTGATGCAGGGAGGCTTCCGAAACGTAAGCCTTCTACACTGGTTGCTGTTGAAGAAGATGGTAATTATAATATTTTGCGACCAGGGCCGATTTCTGAAACACGTATTAAAAAAGTTTTAAAATAAATGCTTTCACATCTCCATTTGCCGCATTATTTTGCGAGCAAGGTGAGAAAACAAATTGAAAACCTCTACGCTGCAACTGCAATCGGAAATTTAGCCTCAGCAATGATCACATTGTTCGAGCCTATTTTTTTGTACCAAGCTTTAGGCTTTACGATACCCGAAGTGTTATTGTTTTTTGCAGCAGTGTATGCGCTATATATTGTATTGATGCCGCTCGGTGCAAAAATCGCTACCAACTTTGGCTATGCTCATAGTATTTTTTTCAGCATTCCTTTTCAAGTGCTATTATGGCTCAGTCTTATCGGCTCGCAGTATAACTTTAATTTCATATACGCAGCACCAGTTTTTTATGCACTGCAAAAGACTTTGTTCTGGCCAGCCTGGCATGCAACGTTGGCTCAGTTCGCCCATGGCAAGCAAGTAGCGCGCGAGTTTAGTGTGATGTACGCCGTGATGAGTGTGATGCAGATTCTGGGTCCGATGCTGGGAGGTGTTTTGGCTATCTATTTGGGGCCAACATATCTTTTTGCAATCGGGTCGCTTATTTACTTCTGTTCTGCGATTCCTTTATTTTGGACGAAAGATAAAAAACTGTTTAGCCGATATAGATACCATGACACATGGAAGCTTATCAAAGCTTACCCTGCGCGCTTTTTAGGGTACTTGGGTTTTGGGGAAGAGTTGATAGTCTTAACTGTCTGGCCAATTTTCATTTACATGGTAGTGCTCAATTATCAGGATGTGGGCAGCTTGGTAACTGTGGCGACACTGCTTGCTACGAGCTTGTCTTTGTATATTGGTATTTATTCTGACAAGCACGATAAAACCAGAGTTATGCAGATAGGCAATTTCTTTTATATTCTTTCGTGGATGGCGAGAATTCCTGTCATTGGTCCGTTCGGTGCTTTTATCACCGATTCTATTTCCCGGACATCTAAAGGCTTGCTTTCTATCCCGTTGGCAGCAGTTACCTATGAACGAGCAGAAACTAGCGATGTTATGCCATATGTAGTAGGCTTCGAACAGATGCTGTCTGTGGGAAAGCTACTGGCTTGCTTGCTTGCTATCATAGTGTTTGCCGCAACAGGAAGTTTTGTTCTGTTATTTATATTGGGCGGATTGTTTAGCTTGTTTTATTTCTTGATTTAGTACAAAAAAAGAGCATACGTGCGGTGGGGACGTATGCTTTTTAATGTATTATCAACCAAGAAAAACATCAATGCAGTATTTCAGATCTTGTAATTCATTCTGTGATGAAGTTATGATTTCAATTT
>CAYVGX010000101.1:0-2708 GCA_964451015.1 uncultured Candidatus Saccharibacteria bacterium
AGCGACTCGGCCATTATGCCATAAGCAAAATCGTTTGTACAGTGTATAATTAGACTTATGCACAGGGTTCTACAATTACCACATGGTGAGTTAAAATATCTGTTAAAAATAAGCAAAAAAAGCAAATCTATCCGGCTCCAGATGTCTGCAGAGCAAGGCTGTGTTGTCACGATCCCAGTTCATACTGATAGTGTGCTTGCAGAAAAATTTTTACAAGACAAAGCTTCGTGGATAGAAAAGAAGTTAAAATATCTGCAAGAGATGCAGTCTGTGCCCAGACTCCTTCCGCAAAACTTAAGCCGCCGGGACTATCTTAAACATAAAGAGCCGGCTCGTCTTTTCGTAGAAAGCAGACTACAGTATTTTAATCAGGTGTATCAACAAAAGTGGGGGAAAGTCTCTATTCGTGATACTCAAACCAGATGGGGGAGCTGTTCCAAAAAGCGCAATCTTAATTTTAATTATAAGCTCGTATTGTTGCCCAGCGCTTTATCCGATTACGTGATTGTTCATGAATTGTGTCATTTGATCGCCTTTAACCACTCCAAAAAGTTTTGGGATTTAGTGGCTATCACCATTCCCAACTGGCAGCAGTTACGCAAGCAGCTAAAGATGGCATAATTTCTTACTCCTTTAAAAATTTGGTATAATTAATACAATTAAATTCTTGATATGAAAAATTTACATGAAGTGTTAAATAATTTTCGAAGCGTAGTTATCTTTTTATTGTTAGTTGTTTTATCGACTGTAATTTTTGGAGCTATGTATGGTGCGGTACAGCAAAATTACCGCAATGGCGCGAATGATCCCCAGGTTGAAGTAGTCGACCAAGTTGCTGCGGTTATTAAGCAGGATATCCCGCTAGATGCTATTTTAGGCAGCGCAGATCAAGTGGATGTGGCGCAAAGCCTCTCATTATTTGTGATGATCTTTGATAAGGACAAGAAATTAGTGTCATCTTCCGCACAAGTAGACGGACAGGTTCCTACCCCGCCGCAAGGCACTTTTGACTCTGCTAATAAAGAGGGTGGTAATCGTTTTACCTGGGAGCCTAAAGAAGGTGTTCGTGTTGCCGCAGTATTAAAGCAAGTAGATGATAAAGGCTATGTGCTCGCCGGGCGCTCTTTGCGGGAGATCGAAAAGCGCGAATCCGATTTGCTTAAAATGATCGCAGTGAGTTGGCTGATTTCTGTTGTTACATCTTTGCTTCTCAGCTTTGCTTTAAAGCCTCGCCAGAATCTCACCATTATCGAAGAAACAAGCGTGACTATCGATAACGCCAATCAATAATAAATACTTAAAAACAAAAACCACGTTATGCTGGATATAGAAATCGCCAGTATCGTAACAAAATTTACCGAAATGCTACCACAGCTCATGGATGCAGCTTTGGTACTTTTCGGTTTTTGGTTGTTTAATGTAATAGTACGTTGGTTCCTGCGCCATGCCTTTATTAAAGCTAGTGTCCACAGTTCTTTAGTCGAAATTTTAATTGATAACGTACTCTGGGCGATCATCTGGGTGATTGCGATGGTTACTGCAGCGAGCTATTTGGGTATTGATATTTTGGCTACCTTAACCGGTGTTGGGTTTCTGAGTGTAGCGATTGGATTTGCAGCTAAAGATTCTTTGGGTAATATTATCGCGGGAATTCAAATTTTTTGGGACAAGCCATTTGCAGTGGGCGACTGGATTGAAGTGGAAGATAAGTTTGGGGAAGTGAATGATATCACTGTGCGTACGACTCGCATTCGTACATTGGATAATACCTATGTAATTATTCCGAATCAGACGATTATTAATTCTCCTTTGATCAATCATTCTATTAATGGCGCTACGCGCATAAAAATTTATTTTACTATTGGTTATCATGAATCCATCGACTGGACGCGGCAAACTATTTTAGATATTGCTTCGGGGGTGCAGTATGTGTTGTCTGATCCTGCACCAGATGTGATTGTGCGCAACTTGGGAGAGTCGGGGATTGAGATGCAGCTGCGCGTATGGCTAGAAGATATGAGTAAAGAACAACGAGTGCGTTATAAATTGAATGAAGAAGTGCGCAAAGCGCTCGGTGACGCGCAGATCGAAATTCCGTATCCTCATCGTACAGTTATTATGAAGAAGTAAATATAATCACCCGGCCGCATAATTTGCGGCCGGGTTATGAAAAAGCTTCCCGTATGGGAAGCTTTTATTATTCTTGTTCTTTTTGGTACGCGTCGCGGGTTTGGTTGATGAATTCTAAAGCTTTTTCCGCACTTTCGAAGCCTTCGATGGTAATGACTTTATTTTGCAATTGCTTCAAAGTCTCAAAGAAGTGTTTGAATTCTTTTTGTGCATGTTCAGAAACATCGGAAAGATCTTTATAGTGGTTAAAGCGAGGATCTTCAGTAGGAACTGCAATTACTTTATGATCAGGTTCATCACTATCAATCATTTTCATAAATGCAATCGCTCGAGCTTCTACTACACTTCCTGGGATAATAGGGTTGGTAGAGAGAAGCATGACATCTGCGTGATCACCATCTTCTGCCCTAGTTTCTGGAATGAAACCATAGTTAGTAGGGTATGCCTGCGCGGTGTGTAGAACGCGATCTAACTTTAATACGTCTAGTTCTTCATCATATTCATATTTATCTTGGCTGCCTTGGGAAATTTCGATGATAACATTGAATTTCTCTGGCGCGCCGAAAGGTATATCTTTT
>CAYVGX010000102.1:0-2699 GCA_964451015.1 uncultured Candidatus Saccharibacteria bacterium
ATTAACCGCTTTTGAAGAAACTCCAATCGCTCCAAAATCATTGGTGGATAGTCTGACTTATAAATTGTTTCTACATTCGACCAAGTGATTTCTCTCAGGCTTTTATTAATCTTTTCATCCTTAAACTCCCTTCCAAACTTATAAAACCCTAAAGAGTAGGACATCGGAGCTAATTTATAACAATCCAACAAACCCAAAATCATTTGATCGTGATGTTCATTGGTTTTCACAGGCAAACTTTCAAAATATGGCAGGACGCATTTTTGCAAGCGCTTGCAAATTTCATCAGCCCTGTTTACATCTAAATCTTGTCCTAGTTTTTCTAAATATTTATTTAACGCATCAATCAAATCCATAGCCATTGAGGAGTTATTTTGATCTAACGCCTCTTTTATATGCTCGAATATCAAGTCTAAAAGCTCATCCTCAAGCCAATAGTTATTAGGCTTAAGCTCCGGCTGGATTGACGTGTGCGTTTGAAGAGCTATAAGTAACCCAGGGGAATTAGTTGTAAACCAATCAGGGTGATTAGGAACAAGGGAGAACCATTTGCTCGTTGTTGGTATTTTATTTTTTGCTTTCTGATAAAAAGAGAGCAAATAAAATACTTTTTGTAAAATCTCTGTTTGCGGATCACCTTTCAGATAAACTTCTTTTCGACAAATATCAGTAAGCACTTTTAAGGTTGAAATGATTTGCGCCGTGCTCTTTCTGCAGAAATTCTGAAAAGACTCATCCATCCAATTTATGCCGCTGACAGTTGAAAAATTAATGTACTTAATTAAATCACCAATAATTAATCCAGATAAAGTAGTCGGATCTAAAAAAAAGAATGTCCTGAGACCCAAACTAGCAAATCCCAACACACTAAAACATGCCAATAACAAAACATACACCGAGATAAATATTCCCCAATGGTAGCCAAACAATTTTGCGCCAAATAAAATCAAAGACATGGCCAACAGTTGAGCTAGTGACCTTATGTAAATATTACCAACTTTTTCTTTCACTAGATAATCACGCAAATCACTCGGAACTTTTGCAAACACAGCTCCGGCTACAACGCTAATAGCTGTAAAATACAACCCCAACAACACACCTGAAACTGAAGCTAATGTAGTGAGAATTTGATCGAAAGTATCATCATTAGTAATAGCAACGCTTCTTAATTTTGCTAATTCAGATACTCGCTCGCCCCAAGAAACAATAAACGCCCATTCAAACAATTCAAAAGCCGTAACTATCAAAACTGCGGAAACAAACGACCAAAGAACTAAAGTTATTAGATCGAATTGAATTGATATTCGTTCACGCGAAGATTGGATTTTTTCACTGGCAGATAGGTGAAAATTATTCCAATTAAAAAAGATACGCTTTAGAAAGATTCTTATTTGCCAAAACAAACGATGCTTTTGGAATGGAAAAAATTGATTCATAATTAATTATTCGAATGACAAAAAATACTCTTATTTTCGTCATAATAATTTTCGTATACGTGTTCAAAGAGCGCGGAGCATTTTCGATGATAAATTTCATTGTTGTAAGCCTTGGGCAGGGCTTCGAGCATATCTTCGATTGCAATTCGCACTCTTGCCCTAGCCTGAACCGTTTGCCGCCAATTAATCACAAGTGCCGATTTAACTTTCTCCAAAAGAAGACGCGCCACCTTCTTAACCTCAACTAGCTCTGCTGGTGAAAGCTCTGGGCCGGGGCGAGTCAAAAGATCAAGAATTGTTAATTCTTCTTCGGTAAGATTCTCCCTAACATGGCGCTGCTCTTCTTCGTTTAATGAACGACTTAATTTTAATAGTTCTTGGAACAAATCTTCAATGTTGCGGCTGCCTTTATTGTAAGCAGCAATCAACTCTTCAAACTTAGTCAGATAATCAGCACGGCTACGATTAAGGCGAATCATCCGCGCCAACTGTGCCCGAATAGATGCTTTCAAAGATTCCAACTCTAAATTCTTAACTTTTGAAGCCTTAAACCGCTTGGCAAGCGCTTCAAAATCAATTCGGCACAAATCTATAACCGCGGAATCCTTTAGCGCCTTATCATATTTGATTTTGAACCCCTCCGCAGCAATGGACTCATCGAGCAGAGAATTGATTTCTCCCATAACGGCAGAAATATCCGCCGGCCCACCCGTACCGGTTCGATCACGAATAACATTCGCTATCACTTCTAAACAGCCAACTTTAGAAGCAAACCCGATTGTTGCCGGATCAGGCTTAACTGCTTTATAAAGCGTCATCGCTAACTTTTCTGCGGCCAAAAAATCATTGCGAATCTCATCCGGCGAAATTAACTTTTCTACCGCGTCGCCGATTGCGGTTAAGCGTTGCATTGATGCCACAGACAAGCTTTCGATGTCTTCAATCTTTGCCCCATGGCCTTTGCAAAATAACACTGCGGCCTCAACTGCTTTTTTCAATTCCTCAACCAGTTTTTTCTTATCGCGAACAGGGCTCTCACCGCCTCGCCCTTTTCCATAAATAGCCAATGCCTTTTCAAGCGAAGCAAAAACATTCGCGTAATCCACGATCAAACCATTGTATTTCCCCGGAAAAACACGATTTGCACGCGCTATCGTTTGCATCAAAGTATGGTTACGCATTGGCTTGTCGAGATAAATGGTTGAGCAACTCGGCGCGTCAAATCCTGTCAGCCACATTGCGCAAACAAAAACAAGTCTAAGC
>CAYVGX010000103.1:0-2698 GCA_964451015.1 uncultured Candidatus Saccharibacteria bacterium
GCTATTTTGATCATCACCGCGATTTTAGGAACTACGATATCGCCGTATTTGTTTTTCTGGCAGACTTCGCAGGAAGTGGAAGAACGTCGGCAGGCTGGAAAGTTTAAGGCCCGCCTGCAGCATCAGGTGCTTCGCTCGAATCAGGTAAAGAAGATGCGCTTCGACGTGTGGTTCGGTATGTTGTTTTCTAATGTCATTATGTTTTTCGTTATTCTTACTTCTGCTGCGGTGTTGTTTCCGCAAGGCATAGAAGTGAACTCTGCCGAAGAAGCTGCAAAAGCATTGCTGCCGCTGGCAGGCAATCAGGCGTACACTTTGTTTGCGTTGGGAATTATCGGTACTGGTTTGCTGGCTGTGCCTGTATTGGCCGGCAGCAGTGCTTACGCCTTAGCCGAAAGCTTTCATTGGAGCTTCGGGTTCAGTAAAGGGCTGCGACATGCGCACGCATTTTACGGGGTGATCATCATTGCTTTTCTGCTCGGCTTAGGCATGAACTTTACTGATATTAATCCTATTAAAGCCTTAATTTATTCTGCTGTACTTAATGGCGTGACTGCGCCGATCATTATGTATTTCATTTTAAGGATCAGCGGCGATAAAACCCTGATGGGCAGATGGGTGAACGGCGCGTGGTCCCGAGTTATTGGATGGATCGCTATGTTGGTGATGACTCTGGCCGCACTTGCCACCATTGCAACGTTTATTTTTTAAAAAATCAAAAACCGCCTTCATAGGCGGTTTAATCTTGTTTCATTTGGTGGAGCGAGTCGAGCTGACTGGCAAACACTAATACAAAACTATACATTAATTTAAAAGTTTAATCAATATGATAGTTAGGGGGGGTTGTCATTAGCTTGACAATCCCTTAAGAATAAGGTATAATTTGACATCTGTTCTTTAGAAAATTTGGTAAGAGGTGAGTTTATGAAAAAGATATATGGCTTAAGCGATTTTTTTCAGCTCAGGACTAATATCCTTGAGATGTTTAAAGCCGTTTCCGCCGGGTTCATTTATGACAATGATATTTCTGAACACCCTATCGCCCAAGAATTTTTTGACTCAACCACTTATCAAAGAGTGGCGTGTTTTGATACTTGGTGGATGCAGTCTGATGTTTGGAGAAAAATTGTCGTAAACACCTTCGGCGAATATGTTGACTGTGAAGCTGTTCTTATCAGGGCGGCTCCAATAACCATTGAAGAGTGCCTGACTGAAGTTCACTTTCATGATGGCAGCACAGTCATTACGGTGATGGGTGAGAGTTTTAGCCTACCCAATCCACAAACCACGCTGTTTCGAGGGTTAGCACAATTAGACAATATTCGTGACCCACAGAACAGCAGATTTCATTTAGAGAGTTTTCGCACCGTCGATGGTGGTGCGACTCTTGTGGGCGCGTGGGAGCCGCACGCTTTCTTAACAAAGAAAGATACGGAAACATTCGCGTTGGCTGTTACTGTCGGTCCTCCTTTCAAGGACGAGACCGACAAGGTGGACGCAACAATTATTCCACCAGAAAATTGCTACATTATTCAAAGGAATAAAAAACCTTTGTTAGAAGTAGCTTCGGAATTTATCAGTAATGGGAGGTCTTAGTTATGTGGTGGCAAACACTCGGCAACTATGAATACGAAGTTGGCGAAAACGGATACACAGGGTGGTATCGTTGCGTCGGAGGAAGACTTGCTAACGGGCTTTGGCCCGCTTGGAATTCCGAAGGCGAAAAACGCTATTGCTAATATCTTAAATCGGTCGTTGTTTTTTAGAATCAAGAGCCTGACCAGCTCTTTTTTATTTTAGTCATCACCAATTTGTTTTCCACTTGAATTCGCTCTAGTTAAAGGAATGTGGAAAACTTATATATACTTTCTAAAAATTCTTTTTTCAAAGCTATTTAAATCAGACAACACGTCGCTATTTTTTGTAATACGAGCATTAATTTGATCTAAAGATTCGCATCCTTCAAAGCGAGCAGAAACTTTTCTGATTATGCTGTTAGGTAATCCTGCTTCTTTTAAAGTAATTTCATGGGCTCCTAAAAATCCAAATTCTAATTTAGTTACTAGTAATTTTAAATTTAAAACCTTGTCTTCTCCTTCATGATAAACAAAGTTAAATATATTCTCAAACGCCGTAAAATATTTTGGTAGAAGAAATTCAAAATATTTACTTATTAAGTTAAAAGCATTTCTTACTTGGGTATCAACACTTTTTCCTTGTTGTAAATCAATTAATTGTTTAATTGAAGGATTTCCGTAAATATAATAATTGGTTAGCCATTGTATTTGTTTCATTGTGTAAGCTTTATCATTTGCATCTCTGACACTAAATAAAGTGTTATAGCAAATTTCCAATATCAAGCAGACTTGAATCTTTATTGCAAAAATACATTGAACAAAAAATTGATGATCTGACTTATACTAAAACTCGTTCTGCTTTATTGAGTAGGCAAGTTCAAATTACTGAAAACTTGAAAAATTTACGAGTTGATTTTGATAAAAGAGCAAAAGACTTGAGCGAGATTGGCAAACTACTAAAAGACCCTGTTTTTGCATACAAAAACGCCGATTTGATCAATCGACGTCGTTTAATAAAATCTATGACTGGCAAACTCTTTCTAAACAACAAACAGCTCGATATTACTTGGCTGAAAACGTTTGAAATGGTCGCTAACCGTTCAAATTTAAAGTTTGGTGGA
>CAYVGX010000104.1:0-2666 GCA_964451015.1 uncultured Candidatus Saccharibacteria bacterium
CTTGAAGCAAATTATTTATGTGCTGAATGCCTATGCCTTGTATATTACTGCCCGGTTAATAATTTCGACAGAAAATTATACTCGGCTACTTAAGTATTTAAAAGTTTCTTTGGGTATAACGATCGTTTTGGGTTTTGCGCAATATATTTTAACGCTTTTTGGCGAGCCTTACTATTTTTGGCAGTACTGGGCGAGTATGATTTCTAGTACTTACTATGGATTAGGTCTAAGTAAGGTACTTGTGTATTCAAATTCGTGGTTTAGCAGCGATGGTGGAAATCGTGCACTACGCATGTTTGGAATTGTGCAAGATACCCATGCTTTTGGGGTCATTGCGATTTTTGGTTTGGCTGTATATAGTGCATCTGCCTTTATAAAACAAAAGACAATTTCGATGCAAGAGGTGATTCGTACCCAATCTTGGAAATACTGGCTAATGTTAGTGTTATTGTGTTTTGCAGTGGTGGCGAGCGGTACCCGGGGAATTTGGATTGCTATGCTGGCGCCAGCGGTAATTACTCTATGTTTGCTATGTTACTATCGAGCCAAGGTATTAACGGTTATTCCATTGATTAGTTATGCTTTGGTAATAGCACTTTTCGTGTTATCTCCGTTTATCACAATAGGGCTCAACTATGTGCGCACCATGAATACGGATGACAATTTTTTAAATCGGGCTGCCAGTATTTATGATCTCAGTGAAAATTCTAATGCAGGGCGCCTCGAGATATGGCAGCACAGTCTGTCCTACGCGATACATCATCCGCTGGGGACTGGATATGGAAATTTTATAGTATCATTATTTCCGAATGATAATGGATCGAGCTACGAGCAGTTAGCGAGTACGGAAAATGAACGATATAATTTGCCGGAGAAATTTATTACTGCCCATAGTTTGTATTTGCATCTGCTTGTAGAGTTGGGGCTGATTGGTTTGATACTCTTTTTAGGAATATGCGTGTATTTGGCGTGGAGGGTTCTGCAAGCACTGAGAGCAGTAAATTTTCAAGCAGGCGTTCATTCTTCTTTATTGATCAATGCAGGATTAGCGATCGCCTGGTTATTGGCCTATGGGCTGTTTGATGTTACTATATTGAATGAACGCGTATTACTCTATACCATGATGTTCTTGGTATTTATTAATTTTTCAATTTCAGAAATAAAATCCCATGGAAACAAATAATAATATAAACATAACTCCTAATCCTGTTCCGCCTACAGAACCACAAGTGTCGTATGTACAAAATAAATGGTTTGGGTATTTCAAACCCACTATTATTTTCGTGCTGGTTCTACTTGTATTATTCGGAGTGTTTCGTCTTGGTTATACAGTAGGGCAATCTGGGTATACTTTTTCGGTTAAGCAGTTTAAATTAGTCAATAAAAATAATCCTAACCAGGAAGTGGATTATAGTTTATTATGGCAAGCGCTGGATGTGGTGAACAGAAAGTATATTGAGAAGGACCAGATCGATCAGAAAAAAGTTTTATACGGCGCTATTAGCGGGGCGGTCCGCGCAGCAGGCGATGAGTACACAGAATTTTTCGACCCAGAAACATTGGCAAAGTTCCGGACGGAACTGAAGGGTACGTTTAGCGGGATTGGTGCCGAAATTGGCAAGCAAGATGGAAGTATAGTGATTGTAGCGCCGATAGAAGACAGTCCGGCGCAAAAAGCTGGCCTGCGAGCTAAAGATATTATTCTCAAAATTAATGATACTGCTGTTACGGACGAATGGACCACTGACGAAGCAGCTAATTCTATTCGCGGCGAAGCAGGTAGTTCTGTAAAATTAACTATTTTTCGCGAAGGTCAAACTGCCCCATTCGATGTTACCATCGTGCGTGCTCAAATAGAAATTAAGAGCGTTAAAATCCATTATCAGGAAGTGAATGGTAAGCAGGTTGCGATCATTTCTATTTCTAAATTTGGCGACGATACGGAGCGGTTATTTGATGCAGCGATCACAGAATTGCGGACTAAAAACATTTCCGGAATTGTGGTTGATGTACGTAATAATCCTGGAGGTTATTTGGATGCGGCAGTAGACTTGGCTTCTAATTGGCTCGATAAGAGTAAGCTTGTTGTGAAAGAAGCACATAGTGAAAAAGATGTAATCGATTACTATTCGGACGGCAGTAATACAATCGGAAACATTAAGACTGTAGTGTTAGTTAACGGCGGCAGCGCAAGCGCTTCGGAGATACTATCTGGTGCACTTAAAGATAATGCTAAAGCATTATTAATTGGTGAAAAAAGTTTTGGGAAGGGGAGTGTGCAAGAATTGATTCAATTATCACAAGATACAGCGGTTAAGGTGACGGTTGCAAAATGGATCACCCCAGGTGGGAAGAACCTCAATAAAGACGGATTAGTGCCTGATATCGAAGTAAAATTAAGTGATGATGATATTAAGAATAATCGTGATCCGCAGTTAGATAGAGCCTTGCAGGAAGTGATTAAATAGATAAAAGCCTTGGGTTTGCCCAAGGCTTTTTAATGTGGTAATATATGAATATTCTTCTTGGAAATTTCCAAGTTGATTTTTTTAGAAAAATTTGGAGGAATTAATATTTATGGGTTTACCAACAGGTTCTGCCTTTAGTTCAATTGTTAACTTTGAAGAAAAAGCTTATGAAGATACAGTGACATTCCTTGTTAAAAA
>CAYVGX010000105.1:0-2578 GCA_964451015.1 uncultured Candidatus Saccharibacteria bacterium
CGCTCCTAAAAATAAGCCATACTTTGCATCCCCTAACCCTATCCATGTCCCTTTCGATACCAGCCACAATATATAAAACGGCAGAAAACCAGCCACCGCACCAGCAATACTATTCAATAGCAAACTACGCAGCGTGAACAGACTCCCAGCATGAATATCTAGTCCTAAAGAAAAAATAGCTATGGCAATAGCTGCTGGCAGCACAACTACATCCAAAATTAAATAATGTTCATAGTCGATGGCAAATACTACAATCAGCACCGCTACTACTAATAACATTTTCACGCCAAGTACTATAGACAATACATTAGGCACCCAGACAGGAAATAGTATTATCCAACTAACGGCGAATAAGGCTCCAGTCAGTAACTCCATAAGAGGATATCGCCATGAAATTTTTTTTGCGCAGTAAGCACATCTACCTCTCGCGATTATAAAACTCAAGACAGGCACTAAATCTTTCGCCTGTAATACGTGCTTGCAGTGAGGGCAGTGTGATCGCCCTGTCGGTTTCTGTCCCTGCGGTAAACGCCATATTAATACATTCAAAAAACTGCCTATGAAGCAGCCAAAAATGAATATCACAAGTATCAACCAGAGATCAGTCATCTTTATTTTTGAGGGGACTTAATAACATTCCATCCAGTCTTAAAATTACCCTGTGCTTTAGGCAGACAAATGCGCAGTTCATAATCTGCACGGAATGCATTTTGATAATCATAAGTTTTATCGCACACACTATCGGTAAATTGCTGGGGAGGAAAATTATCCATATACTGCCGCATCACGTTTTGATCATTAAACTCAGTGATAGCCGGATAACGATTCTGGTCTTTGTAAAAATACTCTAAGGCAGCAGTAATAGTTTTTGCGTCTTTAATGACCTGTCTGCTTTGGCCGGCTTTTTGTCCGGAAGAGTACGCCCATAACAATAACAATGCTAGTACAACTATCGCCACCAGAACGCCGCTAATTTTTAAAATTTTCCAGATAATCATGTATTAATTATATCATTTATTTGCTATTTTCCATGTTTCACATACTACTACGTTACAAAGCTATTTCCCTTGCAATGATATGATATGAAAAATAGTTCGCAACACAATTTCCACATCAAACCACAAACTGCGATGCTTAATATAGTACAGATCATACTGGAGTTTAAGCCTGGTTCCCTCTACAGAATTAGCATACACATGCAGCTGACTCCAGCCTGTGAGACCTGGTTTGACCATATGCCGTTCGTTATAGTAAGGAATATGCGTTTTAAGATCTTCTACAATATGGACTTGTTCTGGACGGGGTCCTATCAAACTCATGTCACCTTTCAGAATATTTATAAACTGAGGCAGTTCGTCTATGCGTAGCTTGCGTAAGACAGAACCTACGGAGGTAATGCGCGCATCCTTATCCGCAGTCCACGTATTGCCTGCCCCCACCCTCATAGTGCGAAACTTGTACACTCTAAAAACTTTACTGAATTGTCCGACTCTTTCTTGCGTAAAAAAGAGGGGTCCCGAGGAGGTGAATACAATGAGCAATCCTACAGGAATAATGACCAAGGCAAGCACACCTAAACCAATTATTGCAACACCTATATCCATCAGCCGTTTCACTAAATCGGATACTCTTTGACGATAACTGATTGAACGCAGAAACCACATTTCATTGAGATCATGCAATATCACTCGGCGCTGGGTTAATTCGTAAAATTCTAGGTGTTCCAAAAACTCCACCCCCTGCTGTTTTAGCATAAATAATTGACTCAGTTCTTCTGTCGGCAAAGTCAGGCCTCCAGGTAACAATACCGTTGTCTTTTCGGCATGCGTTGCGAGAGGAACACTCAACTCACCTTGATACTGCCAGCCGAGAGCTTTGTTTGTAGTAAGATAGTGTGCAATGTCTGTGTGTAAATCACGCAGTGCTAAATGAGGATGAACATATAAATACCTATGCCAAATGCGTGGCATGGCATATTGAATCCACCAGTACCACATACCAATACCTATAAAACTCACCATGGCATGCACCAATAAAAATCGGCGCGGAGTGAGCAACAAATCGGGCTGAAAATAAAAGTACAGTACCGCTACGATAAAACAGGTAACCATAGCTGCTATATACTTTGGTACCAAAAGTCCCAGTGATCGAAAACTTAATTGGTCAAAGAGCGTATATACAAAAAATATAATCAGCCACACAAAATATACGACAGAAAAATGAATCACATGCTCTTGCCATAAGTCCCAGGCGATCCCTGCGGGATACCAAAACCACATAGTGGCAAATAAACCAATGTAAAACCATGCCACTACAGGCAAAATCAGCAGCCATATTTTTTGGTGAACATTGGTCATGAATTATTTCTTAGAGGCGAAAATAAAATGGTCAGGCAATTCTAAAACCTCGAAACCATGAGCGCGTAGCTTATTAGAAATCTCGGCATGGTCGCGGCCTACAAAACGTTCGTGATGCTCAATAGCGATTTTTCCAATTCGTGCCAACATACCAGCAGACATCTGGGCAAACATATCGTACTCAGCGCCTTCGGAATCCACTTTTAGAAAATCGATTGTCC
>CAYVGX010000106.1:0-2578 GCA_964451015.1 uncultured Candidatus Saccharibacteria bacterium
GTTGTTAACCAATAACGGCCTAATTATTATTAGCTTAAGCGAGCAGAAAGAGAATTTTCTCAGCAGGTTTGAGGGTATTTTTAGCCGGGTTAACTATAAAGATTTAGTGTTGTTCTCTCGACAGCTTTCAACCTTGGTATCGGCACGTGTGCCAATCTTACAAGGTTTGCGCATTTTGGAAAATCAGGTGAGTAGTAAAGGCTTGGTGTTCGTGACGAGAAATTTGATCGCTTCCATTGAGGCTGGCCAAAGCCTTTCATTGGCAATGTCCAAACATCCAGAAGTGTTCGGTGATGTCTATATTAGCTTAGTGAGATCTGGAGAATCGGCAGGTACTTTAGCAGAAAGCCTGTCTTACATCGCCGATCAATTAGAAAAAGATTATGAGTTGCGCTCGAAAGTAAAAGCAGCAGTAACATATCCAGCCTTCGTGCTTTCGGCTTTGGTGGTGGTTGGTATTTTGATGTTTAAATTTGTATTACCTAAATTAACTTCCGTATTGAAAGAGCAAGGGGCAGAACTACCGGTTATTTCTCGCTGGCTCATTTCTTTTACAGATTTTTTTGAAGTGTATTGGTGGTTAGTATTACTGGTATTGATAGGCGCTGCAGTAGCAATTCGTTTTTACATGATGACACCGCAAGGACGAATGATGTGGGATTATATTAAAACTAAGCTACCAATCCTTGGTCCGGTGATGGAAAAGATATATATGGCACGTTTTTCTCGCAACTTGGCGACATTGGTTGCAGGAGGTATTCCTATTATTACTGCGCTCAAAATTGTGGGTGACGTTATCAATAATGTGGTGTATAAAGAAATCATGCTAGAAGCTGCAGCACAAGTATCTTCCGGTAAAAGTATTAGCGACGTACTGATGAAGCACGAAGAATTTCCTCCATTGGTAACTCAAATGGTGCGCGTGGGTGAGCAAACTGCAGCGCTCGATACTATTTTACTCAAGCTAGCGGTCTTTTATGAAAAAGAAGTAGATACACAGATTGGCACTTTAGCCAGCTTGCTCGAGCCGGTAATTATGGTGATTTTAGGCTTAGCTGTTGGCGTATTGGTTGCGGGTATTCTTTTGCCGATTTACAACTTAGCTAGCTCGGTAAATTAATCATACGTTTTATAAAAAGTTATTTGTCTATGTCATTTCATAAATCACAAAAAGGGTTTACTTTAATTGAATTATTAGTTATTGTAGCGATCATATCTTTTCTGGTCGCTGCTGTATTACTTGCCTTGCAGAACAGCCGAGCAAAAGCACGGGATGCGAAACGAGTCGCTGATACTAAGCAAATGACTAATGCTCTCGGGATATTTTTTGCTAATTGCGATACCTATCCAATAGAAACAACCCCGATTACTATAGACGCCAGTCAGAAGCTATTTACAGGCACAACAGCTGGATGTGGTGATAAATCTGGATCAAGTAGCGCTAATGGAGGATGGGGTGCGACTGCGGGTGGAACCACTATTGTTGGTCAATTAGATTCGGCACCTACTCCTCCCGATGGCACCTGTACTGATACGCAAGGGTCGAATCGTTACACATACTCTTCTAACGCAAGTGGCTCGACATATACCTTAACATTCTGCATTGGAAATCCGACTGGTAATTACACCACAGGGGGAGTGAAAACTATTACGCCGTAGTTCGATAGCATGTTGATAAATATTCTTGAATCATACAAATGTGTGATATAATTATATTAAGTTAAATTAACTTTAGATGATCAACTGGAGGGGTTGTGAATTCTCTACATAAAGGAGAATGGGGGTGAAAACATTGAAGAAACAAAACCAAAAAGGTTTTACATTGATCGAACTTTTGGTGGTTATCGCCATCATTGGTTTGCTCGCTTCTGTAGTATTGCTTGCTCTTGGTTCTGCACGTTCCAAGTCTCGTGATGCGAAGCGTGTCGCTGATGTTCGTCAGATCGTAAGTGCGTTAGAGCTTTACTATAATGACAACAATGGTTACCCAACTACCGTTGGTGGATTGGTTCCAACCTACTTAGGTGCATTACCAAGCTATCCAACTCCAGTTGACGGTTCTGGTTGTAGTCAAACTAACTACACCTACTCTACCGGTTCTGGTGGTTCCGCAGTTAGTGGTCAATGGTCAACATATGCTTTGACTTTCTGTGTGGGTGCTACTACAGGTGGTTTGACCGGAAATACTGTTCACACCGCTTCTCCAACAGGTATTCAATAATAATATCTTACACAAAGCAGTCGCTTAGCTCGACTGCTTTTTGTTTTTGAGTTACTATTATTTTATGATTCTACCACAATTTATGAGAATTCCATACGCAGAAGATAAGGTATTTGGTTTTCTGCTTTTAATTTATATTGTCTGCTCTTTTACAATTATTTCTGTTTTTTCAGAGCCAATAGATAGCCCTAGAATGTTTTTTTGGTCTTTGCTGCTGGGATTGGGAATATTATTTTGGGTTAAAAATGGCGAACGCAGAATTTTTTTGCCAAAAACTATACTTATATTATTAGGAGGAATTGCCGTATGGGCTTTTGTTGCAACTATATTTTCTTTAGACAGGGTTAATAGTGTAGT
>CAYVGX010000107.1:0-2509 GCA_964451015.1 uncultured Candidatus Saccharibacteria bacterium
CAATACTAACCCATCTCGTAGCTCCATTTGCTGTTATACCGAGGCCTGGGATTTTGACCATTACTAATAAAATTAACGCAACAATCATGCCAGCCAGCGACAGTTTTTTATAGTTGTGGTAATCGAAGCGGCTTAAGATATACATAAGCACTCCCCCGATAAGTACACCGCGCGTTAGTTGCCTGATCAGGAAATAGCTAGTTGAACCGAAAGTCTGTTCTGCTTCTGCGGTAGAGGCAGACCAGAGCATAGCTAAACCTATCAACAGTAACACTGCTGATAAACCGATGAGTACCCAGTCTAATTGTGCTTTGGTTTTTGCCATGGGTTTTATAAATGTGTAACGATATCAATAAATTTTTGTCCCCGCTCTGTGTAGTTTGCAAACATGTCAAAGGATGTGGCAGCAGGACTCAACAGCACGACATCACCCGCTGCTGCACTAAGCGAGGCGTGCTGTACAGCTTCTTGAAAATCATCAAATGGACCGACTACTTTAGAAGCAATACTGCTCTGCTTGAATATCTGGTGCAGCTCTGCACCGGTTTGGCCAACGCAAACCACAGATTTCACATTTGAGGCTTGTTCTAAAAATTGAATCATGTGTGAGTAGTCAAGCTGCTTACTCGCACCTCCTAAAAGCAAAATAACAGGTTCAGTAAAAGATTTAACTGCAGCTATGGTAGTATCTGGGATTGTAGAAATGGAATCGTTATAATACGCAACTCCTTTGTGCTCTATAACGAATTGTAAACGATGCTCGAGTCCTTTAAATGACTGCACAGTAGCGCGGATAGTATCACCAGAGATACCGGCAATATGAGCTGCAAGACAGCTGGCGGCAATGTTTTCCAAATTGTGTTTTCCGCGAAGAAGTCTAGTGCTACAGTCAATGGTATTGATTTGCATACCATTCTCGAATATAAGAATGTTTTCCCCATTGATTTTTGCTCCCCTTTCTATAGTGCTGTGCGGGTCCGCAGTAACATGCCATTTCATACCGTCTCCCAATTGTCCGATAGCGCGGCTGGCAGAATAATCTATGTTGTAAATTAAGTGATCGGTTTTGGTTTGATATTTACTAATTGCTGCTTTGGCAGATACATATTCATCTAAATCCGCGTGATAATCTAAATGATCTTCAGTAACCATGAGACACACACCGATGTGTGGGCTTTGCGTGAGAAATTCTAACTGAAAGCTTGAAAGCTCATACACTACAACATCTTCAGTAGATAGGTTTTCTAAAAACTCTAGCGGCTGGGTTTTGCCTATGTTACCCGTCAGATATACAGAGTCAGTGACGTGAGCGGCACTAAAGATTTCATAGATTAAACTGCTGGTTGTGCCTTTACCCTTAGTGCCAGTGATGCCAATAATAGGTGCTGGGCAGTGCTGAAAAAACCATTCCGTTTGACTGGTAATGATTTTCTCGTTTGTGTGCGCATAAGTGATAAGTTCGGTCGGTAATTTAACCCCAGGACTTTTAAATATAACATCACATGTATGTATTGCCTCTGCTAAATAGTCAGGGTTGCTATTATACTGCAAGTTCTGTTCTTGTATGTAAGAACGAGATGATTGCTGTTCCAGTGGCTTTGCATCGAATACAGCAGGAGTAATTCCTGCGTGGAGCAGGAATGTTGCTATACTTTGACCTTCCTGTCCGAAGCCGATTATTCCGACTCGTTTTGATTGTAGTTCAGATAATTTCATTTTAACCAATATACCTTCCTGCCAACAATTCTGTGGCTCGACTTTTTTGTACTGCCAACTCTCCGCTAATCCAGACCGCTTCTATACCTTCGCAGTATTGGTAAGGGTTTTGGATTGACGCGTGAGATGAGATAGATGCGGGATCGAATAATACTAAATCTGCGATAAAGCCAGTTTCTATCTTACCTCTCTTCTCTAGTCCTATCAATGCAGCAGCACGCGAGGTCAGCTTAGCTATACCTTCTTCAAGGGAAATAGTTTTGTTGTCTATAATTGCGCGGAGAAACGTTGCGCTAGTACCAAAACTACGTGGATGAATCAATTGGCTGCCGTGTTCTAAATTATACCCTCCGCCATTAGTGGCGATGAGTCCTAGCGCATGATTGGTTAAGATAGTAACAGCTTCTTCAGATACACAATTGTCGAATACAAGCGTGCTCACACCTCCGTGCTCGATTAAGTTAAGTATTGCTTCTTCACTGGTAACTTGCATATCTTTGGCAATCTGCGCTATTGTTTTGCCGTTAACTTTAAGATTATTATTGGTAGAAGCAATAATCATACTACCTAAATCGGTAGGATGATTTTTTAAATCGGATAAAATTTTATTTTTAGATTCTACATCCTTTATTCTTTCCAATAAGTGGACCCTGCCCCCGACTAAGCTCCACCCTGGTAAGTAGGTGTAGAGAGGTTGTAAGGTATGAGTGTAGGGATAGCAATCGAATGAAATTCGAGATCCTTTATGCCAACTTGCTTCTATAGTGTCTAAGACATCTTTCAGTAAGTGCCA
>CAYVGX010000108.1:0-2496 GCA_964451015.1 uncultured Candidatus Saccharibacteria bacterium
CCCACCCTAAATCCCTCCCCAAAGGAGAGGGACTTTTGAGCGAGATATTTGAAAAATAATTACTTGCAACTTGAAAACAGCACCGAGCATCGCTGCGGGGTGCCGAATTATTAACCTATTCCTCCCTAATTGAACCTTTAAAGCATGGAATATCCTGTCCGCTTTATGGGCGGTGTTTTTTTAGGTCCGGCAAAATGAGTGTGGAATTAACTAAAAAGTGTGGGAGCTGGCTTTTCTTGCGCGTTGCTGCTATTGCGTTGCAAAGTATCTACGGCGTTTTCGGCTTCTTTTGCTCGTTGTAAGTCGGCACCTGTGCGGCTGCGGAAGTATTTGCGCTGTGCCTCGCGCATTTTCTTCACTAATTCGATAAATTCAGGCATGGCTAATCCTCGTTTTCTTGGGTTTCGGGAATAAGGTCGAGCACATCGTTGGCGAGGTGTTCGTCGCAGTGCCGGATTATTTCGGCAGCTACCCGCAATACTGCTTTTTTGTATAGTTCGCTGTTGGTAGCTTTGTCGCTGATGTCGTTGCAATGGTTGGCAAAAATGTCAGCTTCTTTGTTAGTGAGTTGTGCCATAACTTATTGATTGTGAAGGTGGAAAAATTGACCATCTGAAATAGGGGAGCGGAGCCCTTATGATTGATTGTAGTTGCTTGTATATTCATCATCGTAGTTGCTTGGATATTCATCATCATTGTTCACTTTTGCAACACCATTCATATCCACTCTAACCAATACTCTACATGTGCCTATTATCCCAACAGATGTTTTAAAATAATAGTCTTGGTATGGGGCTTGTATTATTGTTACCGTGGTGCCTGACCATATCCCAAGGTATATTCCGTGTGGTAGGTTTATATTTTCAACAAACATAAAACTGTTTTTTAGGTTAAAAAATAAAAAAACGGGGGAACGAGTAGCCTCCTATGGTGTGCCGGTGTTTAAAGCCGCTACGCAATTTTAATCCCCAACTCCTCTGCCTCTTCCAAGCTAATGGTGGCATAGCCCATCCAGTAGTTGCATACCAAGTATTTAGGCGTGCAGCCCAATATTTTAGCCAATTCTTTTACTTGCTCCACATTTGCTTCGGTGCTGGGGCGGTTGAGCAGGCGCGTAGTGGCGGTGGGCGTTAAGCCCATCATTTCGGGCAGTTTGTCAAACTGCTCTGCCGTGAGCGTGCGGCGCACGTGGTCGCGAAGGTTATTTACTTCGTTGTTGGTTTCATTCATTTTTATACTTTTTTAGCGCAAACAATAGAATTTAAGCCTACAAAGTTTTATCTTTGTGGGGTTAAAGTTTTTACTTCAAGATTTTAAATATTAAAACTCGATAAGACAAAAGTGAGATTTTTCTTTATTAAAGTCAAGTTTTTCTGAGATAATTTCAGATAATTTTAATAATTATGAATTATAAAAAAATATTAGACGAACAACATCGCTTAGGTTTGTCTAATGAAAAGATGGCGCAACATATAGGAATGAAAAGCGGAACAGGATACCAACAAATGATTGATAATCAAACTCTTAAAGTATCAAATCTTGAAAAAATAGCAGAAGTATTCCAAAAACCGTGCGGGATGGAAGCGAAGCCCGCGCCGTGGCGCAGCGGGCTGATATAAAGAGGTTGCAGGGGCGGGAATCGAACCCGCAGCCGAAAAACGGAGTTTATACAATAAAAAAAGCCATGGTAGTAGCCTTTAGAGAAGTTTTGCGGCATTTGGGCGAATGGGACAAAAAGAACCATTTTTATGAGCAAATGCACGCTTTATTGGAACGGTTAGAAAAGTGCTTGTTGGACGATTTGAGCGTGCCACAGGTTTGTATAGATATGCGTCAAAGTGCAATAGAGGTTCGGGTGGCTTTGATTGGTTATGCTGCTGAAAACGAGGAATTGCAAAAATTTTTCAGCGGTGATGTACCTGTGCAAGAAATAGCATCGGAGCGTTACCCGAGTTTGGTGCAGCGCGTAAATGGGTATTTACATTTGATTACCAACCAAATGCCATCAGTAAACGAATTGTTTGCTCAATTGACTGCGGATACTTACACCCAATCCTTGGTTAGTTTGGCGTTACGCACCTCGATAGACTTTGAGATGTGCGTGATAATAGCGGATATGCTATTGGAGGGCAAGGTGCAGAAGTCGGAAGAATGGGTAGATGACTTGGGGCAATACATGAAGGCAAATTTCGTGTTTTATGTAGCTACTTTGATAGAAATGGGTGCCTTTGAGGTAAACGATGAGCAGGTGGAAGAATACCCTATTTTGAATAATGTGCAAATTTGCGCCGGAGAGTTCGGTTTTATGGGGGTTGGGCGTGCCGATGATGTGCTGACAAAATGGGGAAAATCGGCATGAATAAGGCAATAGATGGGCGCAATCCGGCATATTTTTTATTTGGCAATGGGCGCAAAATGTTGGGTGCTAGTACAATGGTGAATAAGCACCAAACCATTTTAAAAGAATTGCGCTTTGATACAGATAAATACAAGCTC
>CAYVGX010000109.1:0-2492 GCA_964451015.1 uncultured Candidatus Saccharibacteria bacterium
CTTCGTGCTATCAAAGATTTGAAACCAACTCATATTGCCTGTACCTTCGATTTAGCTGGCCCAACATTCCGTCATCAAGAATATGAAGACTATAAAGCTACCCGCGCGCGTGGGGCAGACGAACTCTATGCGCAATTTCCCCGCGTTAAAGAAGTGGTTCGTGCTTTGAATATTCCAATTTTCGAGCATGAAGGATTTGAAGCAGATGACATGTTGGGAACGCTATCTAAAAAAATCTGTGAACATCATGATCATGTCTGTGATGTGATGATTGCAACAGGAGATCTGGATACGCTTCAATTAGTCAATAAGTGCGTTAAAATTTACACGCTTCGTAAAGGCCTCGCAGATACAGCCATCTACGATGAAGCTGCTATTAAGGAACGCTTTGGACTTACGCCACTGCAAATGATTAGCTATAAAGCGCTGCGCGGTGATCCCTCGGATAACATTAAGGGTGTTAAAGGTATTGGCGAGAAAACTGCCAGCGAGCTTATTCAGGCTTTTGGAAGCTTGGATGGTTTATACGAAGCAATTAAAAAGAATGACAAAAAAGTTGCAGAAAAGATTAAGCCGCGCATTTTAAAATTACTTGTTGATGGGGAAGAAGATGCCCGCTTCAGTTATAAACTTTCCACTATTGTGCTCGACGCGCCGCTCGATTTTGATATCCCTGCATACACTTTTACTTCAAAGCATCTGGATCACGTTGTAAAATTATTTCAAGAATTAGAATTTAAAAGCTTACTTGATAAGCTCCCAAAAAATTATTTCCCTGAAAACAGCAAAGAGGAAGATAAAATTAATGAACCAAAACAGCAAGCTTCAATCGGCAAGCAGGATTATCAATTAATAGATACACAAGAAAAGTTGCAAAAGCTTCTTCCTAAGCTTGAAAAGCAAAAAGAGTTAATTTTAGATACAGAAACAGATCAGTTGGACCCGATGCTTGCACAAGTGATAGGAATTTCTTTGGCGTTTAAAGAAGGGGAAGCGTATTATATTACTTTCGATGTTGCAAAGAATAGTAAAGAGTTTATAAAGCTGTTAGCAGACAAAAAACTTGGCAAAGTTGGTCAGAATATTAAGTATGATTTTTTGACGCTGCAAAATTCTGGTGTAAAACTTGCCCCCATTACATTCGATACTATGATTGCTTCGTATATTTTAAACGCCGGTACTCGCCAGCACGGTTTGGATAATTTGGCTTTCACTATGCTTGGCTACCAAATGCAGTCCATAGAAGAATTGATCGGCAAAGGTAAGAATCAAATTTCTATGAAGGACGTACCAGTAGAAAAAGTTTCTTGGTACGCAGCAGAGGACGCAGATATGACACTGCGCATTAAGCAGATTTTGGAAAAGCAATTAAAGGAAGAAAATTTAGAGAAAGTATTTTACGATTTTGAAATGCCATTGATTCCAGTATTGGCTCGTATGGAGCGCTGTGGTATTACAGTAGATGCAAAGTTGCTGGGTAAGTTATCCAAGCAGGCAGGCGAAGAGTTATTAAAGCTAGAGCAAGAAATTTATAAGCAAGCCGGTGAAGAATTTAATATTAATTCACCAAAACAGCTGCAGGAAATTTTGTATACCAAGCTGGGATTAACCTCCGGCAAGAAAAATAAAACAGGTTTATCTACAGCAGCAGGCCAATTAGAAAAAATGCGATTGGAGCATCCGATCGTAGATTTAATATTGCAGTACCGAGAACTTTCAAAATTGAAATCAACATATCTAGATTCTTTACCAGAATTGATTAATCCGGAAACCGGGCGCATTCACACCAATTATAATCAGACTATTGCAGCCACAGGACGCCTCAGTAGCACAGATCCTAATTTACAGAACATTCCGATTCGCGGCGAAGGGATGGGTAGTGAGGTGCGCAAGGCGTTTGTTGCCAAAGAAGGTTTCAAGCTCGTGTCTTTGGATTATTCCCAGATTGAACTGCGTATTGTGGCGCACTTGGCGCAGGATAAAAACATGCTGTCTGTTTTCAAAAATAATCAAGATATTCATACTGCGACAGCAATGGGTGTGTTCGATGTTCCAGCCGATGAAGTCACTCCTGATATGCGCCGGGATGCCAAAGTGATCAACTTTGGAATTCTCTATGGACTTTCAAGTTTCGGCCTTACTGCACGCATTAGTGAAGTCAGTCAAGGGGAAGCCAAAGACTTTATCGATAAATATTTCGCAACCTACCCGGAGGTTCATGCCTTTTTGGAAAAAACCAAAATGCAGGTGCGTGAAGATGCGTACGTAACTAACGAGGTGGGCCGGGTTCGCAAATTCCCAGAAATCAAATCGAGTCAGTATTTTATCCGGCAAGCTGCAGAACGCGCGGCAGTAAATTTTCCAATCCAAAGTTTGAATGCAGATATTATTAAAAAAGCTATGATCGAAATTGATGAATTGATCGCTGATAAATCGGATGAAATATGTATGCTGCTTCAGGTACACGACGAATTAGTGTTCGAGATTAAAGA
>CAYVGX010000110.1:0-2434 GCA_964451015.1 uncultured Candidatus Saccharibacteria bacterium
CATCAGATCCGGCTGTCATTCCGAGATATTCTTGAGACCAACGTTTTCCATTTAACAAATTGGCAAGGAGATATTCTTTAAAATGTGTTTGTTGAGGGAGATAGTACAAAAAAAATGCAGGAAGAAAGCCAAGAAGAATAATGATGATACACCCTCGAATAAATGATCTCCGCGTACGGGTATCCCTGAGAGCTTGAATCATGCCCTGAATAAATAACACACTAACTGGTGCTATTAGAAAAATCGGTGCAACCCAACGTGTTAAGCATGCAACAGTCATACTGATGGTTGCCGCTATGGTAAGAAATGGTTTTTTAAAATAGTCTGACCAAACAAGAAAAACTAGAGATATCATAATTCCAGCAGTAACAGCAGTCTCTCCATACACAAAATGAAGATAAAACAAGGGAAATCCATAACTTGCAAAAATAAGGGCTGCCATAAAACTAGAGAACACTGTCATATACTTTTTAGCGATGGCATAAATACTGAGTATAGTGACTATATAAAAAATTCCATTCATCCATAAAGCCATTTTGTAGGCACCAGCTGTTCCAAAAAGAAGCAGAGGAAGAGATAGAAAAAATGGATATAGAGGTTGGCGCAAGGTATTAACTTTGAAGATATCCGGAATCCCAGCGATGCCCTTATGCATAAGAATGTCATAATCGGCAACAGCGTTATCAATATAAACAGGTTCATCTAACCCGCTTTGGGGGTACTGGTACGTCATGCGGACATAGATTGTATGACTGAAAACTATTCCTAAAGACAGCAAGAGAAGTGCATACACCACCCAGTTTACCCGTAAAGACTGCATTACCTTTCGCATTGTAGACATATAATAAGATCTGATTGTTATCGTGAATTCAAGCTCAACCTATACGCTTTAGGATAATGAAGTGCCGAAAAAAGGGCAAAGAGGAAACCATACCAGCCATCCACAAACCCCTTATGCCTAATAAATAGGAGAAAGAAAATCCACAGGGGTTTTATAAGGACATAGTGAAAGAATACTGAAACGGATCCGCGATTCTTTTTGGCAGTCAATTCTTCAGCAGTTAATTGAATATACGTCTGGGATTTTTTCCAATATTGCTGTATTGATTCATAAGAATAGTGATCCAAAGCATTTGAAAGAGTCCCGATTGTCCCCTGGATAGTAATTTGTTCGTGCACACTTTTTTGTGGGAACGATCCTTTCCCGTTGCGAAAAAGTCGTATAACTGCATCGGGATATTGTCCACCCTTTCTCATCCAATGGCCAAGGAAGTAATTTTTTCTTGGAATATAATATCCATCGAAAGAATTCTTGTCATGAATTTTTCCAAGTATTTCCTGAGACAGATTCTGACCAACTACCTCATCCGCATCTAGCTGCAAAATCCATTCACCGTGAGAAGCATCGAGAGCTTTTTGCTTATTTGTGTGGAACATTTTGAGATTGTCCGTTCGGATGATGGTTGCACCAAACTTTTTTGCGAGTGCCACGGTTTGATCTGTGGAACCGCCATCTACAATAACGATTTCATCAGAAATATGTTTAATTGACGACAGGCATCGTTCAATATTCTTTTCCTCGTTATATACGGCAAGGGCAACGGTTAAGAGAACTTTTTCTTTGGCCATAGCTGTATTGTACCCAGAACTAGCGTAAACAGCACGAGGGAGCCAATACTTACCCTATCGGATATCGTCCGTAGTTTAGTATTTTCATATCGGAAATCGATATCAAAGACACCAGGGGTAATATCAAATGTCATAAGACCTCTATACTGAGGATCTTGGAACTGCAGCTTATCGGTCGGAAGTACAGCTCCATTTATTCTCACCGTCCACCCCGGGAAATATAAGGTATTTTCCACAAAACGAGCTGGTTTTTCCGTCGTCACATGGTATTGTCTTTCTGTCGTTGTGCGTTTGGTAGGAGTAATTGTACCAACTGGAGGGATTAGTTCTGCAGGATGGTTTGGTCGTTTTTCCATAAAACGTATCGACCAAATTGGACTGCTTTCTCCGGTATCTGTCGTAGAATTATAAATTCCAGTAAAGAACGTCTCGGGATATATCTTGTAGGATTTTGCCCGCCACTGCCCAAATGTCATAATCATGGTAAGTAAACAAAGGATCGTTACCATAAGGGTTTTGCCCTTACCTTGCCAAGAACGAATACCAATGGCACCTATCATAGAACAGAGGAATACTGCGACGGACATAAAACGCCACGGGAACTGAAACTTTTGAAGGAGGGAGACAACCTGCCATATGGGAAGAGACAACGATGTCATAATAAAGAGAACAAGGACAAGAATTATAAAAAGTGTTATGAGGAATCTTCTTTGCGGTATTTGTTTTTCAAGAGTACTTGCAGAGACAATAAGCGTAAGTAATTGTCCACCTCCAAGCCATTTAGAAATATCGTTTCCCCCACCAT
>CAYVGX010000111.1:0-2430 GCA_964451015.1 uncultured Candidatus Saccharibacteria bacterium
ATATTAGTACAAATGTGGCTCGTACTTGGGATATCACTTCCGATGCAATAAAAAATCGTGCCCTATGGTCTTTGGCACGGCAACATAGTAAAGAATTCATTGAATTTTTACGATCATTTAAAGCAATGCGCAGCGGATTTAAAAGCGGAGCTTTTCGTTACCCGGCTATGGTATTAGAAAAGAAGTAAGTTCTAATCCCGTCCACGATTCGCAGCCAAATAAATAAAGTATCAGCCGACCTTAATTGGTTCGTTTCAAAAGAAATCGCCGTGAGGGCGGTTTTTTGTTAGGAAATCATTATTGGCAACAGAGGAATTGTATTTCTAGTCAATCACCGTACACTAACCAATACATCTTTTGGAGGATATTTTTGGTTGTCAGTTTTATTAAAAAGCGAGATAATTAAAGTATGAATGTAGTTTCTCCCGTTTTTGCACTACTTTATAAATATATTTTCAAGAAAATATTTTTTTTACTCGATCCCGAATTCGTTCACGATACAGTGTCTGTGATGGGTCGTTTTTTGGGCTCTAATCCAGTAACACGGAAGCTAGTCCGCTGGAGTTTTTCATTTCAAAATCCTAAGCTGTCGCAAGTTGTTGCTGGTATTCGGTTCGCTAATCCTATCGGTTTAGCTGCAGGGTTCGATAAAAATGCACAGCTGTTAAATATATTGCCAGACGTAGGTTTTGGATACGCGGAAGTTGGGTCCATTACTGGCAAAGAATGTGCGGGTAACGCAGGAACTCGCTTGTGGCGTTTACCCCAATCACAAAGTCTATTAGTTTACTACGGCTTAAAGAATGATGGTGCCTCGGCTATTTCAAAAAGATTGGCCAACAAGCGCTATAGAATTCCCGTAGGGATTAGTGTTGCCAAAACCAATAGTCCCGATACTGTGGAAGAGCAAGAGGGAATAGAAGATTATTACCAAGCATATCATGCCTTTGTAGAGAAGAATATTGGCGATTATTATACGATTAACATTTCCTGTCCTAATGCATATGGCGGTGAACCTTTTGTAGAACCAGAGAAGTTAGATCATCTTTTGGAAAAGTTGCATAGGCTTTCGCATGCAAAACCTGTCTTTATCAAGCTACCCCCAGAATTGCCTTATACACAAATCGATCGTATTATTGATGTTGCAGAAAAGCATGATATTGCTGGCTATATTTGCACTAACCTCGCGAAAGATAGAAGCAATGCTGCTATAAAAGAATCAGGTATCCCGGCGCATGGAGGTTTGTCTGGTAAGGTGGTGCAAAAACTGTCCGACGACTTGGTTGCCTACTTGTATCAAAAAACTCAAGGCCAAAAAGTTATCATCGGTTGCGGCGGTGTTTTTACGGCAGAAGATGCCTACCGGAAGATTCGGCTGGGAGCTAATCTAATTCAAATGATTACCGGCATGATTTACGGCGGTCCTCAGACTATAGGGCAGATTAATCGCGGTTTAGTGAAGCTGCTTGAGCGCGACGGGCTTTCAAATATTTCTGAAGCCATCGGTTTGGACAATCCATTACATTAATTTTATGAACGACGAACAAAAAGATAAAATATATAATCTTCTTCACGCAAACGAATTTTGTGTTATTTCTACCAATCAACCCGGCTTGGCCCCAGAGTCGGCGGTCATTTCTTTTTCCGAACTCGAGGATATGCAGTTAATTTTTGGCACTTTTCAAGGCAGTCGTAAATATCAAAATATAAAACAGGATAACAAAGTATCGCTTGCACTTGGCTGGGATAACACTACTAAACAGACACTGCAGATAGAAGGCTATGCTATGGAGGTGAATGATGCAGACCGGCTCAGGATCGAAGATATTCACTGTAAGAAGAATCCTAGCTCGGAACGCTTTCGCGGAAAACCAGAACAGCGTTATTTCATTGTTAAGCCTTATTGGCTCAAGTATTCCGATTATTCCGTACATCCTCAAGAGATATGGGAATTGCATTTTGAATAAAAAAAGAGAAGCGTGAGGAGCTTCTTTTTTAAAATTATATTTTAATAACCATTGCCCATGTGTTTATGTCATTTTTTGCACTCCGAATTTCTGTTGGAATAACTACATACCCGCGTTCTCGGAAGTATCTTATTGCTTCACAAATGGTTTCTGTAAATGTTTCTTGAGCAATATTCTTATATTCAACTGGAGCGATGATGATGTGTTTTTCTGTAGGGCGATGTTCGGCAGCATTCTTCATACGAAGATAAATAGTGCGAATCAATTCGCCTAATTCACAGTTCGGTTCATACTTTTTAGTTTCCTGAATCACATTTTTGCGTTCAGGGGCTATTAACCAGCCAATTATATCTTCCACTGCATTCAGTAATGGCACAATGTGTAACCTCCTTTTAAGTATTAATTTTAAGCGACTCGGCCATTATGCCATAAGCAAAATCGTTTGTACAGTGTATAATTAGAC
>CAYVGX010000112.1:0-2399 GCA_964451015.1 uncultured Candidatus Saccharibacteria bacterium
GTATACGGTTTCAGAAACTATTTCATTCCCCTTCCGGGGTGCTTTTCACCTTTCCTTCACAGTACTGGTTCACTATCGGTCACTATGAGTATTTAGCCTTACGTATTAGTCTACGTTAATTCAGGCCAGATTTCTCGTGTCTGGACTTACTCAAGATAAAGATCAGGAACTGTATGATGTTTCGCTATACGGGACTATCACCCTCTATGGTTCACCTTTCCAGGTGTATTCTGCTACATAGCACACTTTAATTCCTCTGTAGGTTTACTGCCCTACAACGCCTTTTCTTATTACGCCTAATATGCAACGCCAGTAAGCTTTAAGTTTTCTTCCCTAGTAAACTAGTTCCAAAAACAACACACATTAGGTTTGGGCTAATAGATAATATATTCACCAACCAGAAGCATCTGATCAATGAATATATTTCTATGTATCTCCCTGTTCGCTCGCCACTACTAAGGGAATCGACAAGAGCAAAAGCTCTCTTTCTTTATTTTCCTCATGCTACTGAGATGTTTCACTTCGCATGGTTCCCGCTCAATATATCCCACGATATAAAGGCATGCATTCTTCAAATGCATGGGTTTCCCCATTCAGAAATCTCCGGATCAAAGGTTGTTGCCACCTCCCCGAAGCGTATCGCCGGCTACCGCGTCTTTCATCGGCTCATAGTACCAAGGCATCCACCGTATACCCTTCTCTGTTTTAATTTGAAATTATACAGAATAATTGACAAGCAATTTGCGACCACCATTTATATGATGACGAAACTGCTTTCGGATACAATGTTTGATAACTTAGTTCACACAACATCTATTCGTTGTGTTAATATCACACTCTTGTGAAGTCTTCACTTCACAAAAATTTACTTACAATATCTGTCCTGGTGGTTGAGTCCAGAACAGAATACCACTATTTAATTTTCAAAGTACGCGACCGGATTCCGGTTACCGAAGTAACGCGCTTTCAAACTTGTTAAGACTGTTTGATCGCAGGAATATTTCCAGTCAGATAGCTACTGCTCTTAAACCGGTAACGACTCGCCTGGTTCCCTAAGAATTAATGGAATGGCATCCTACCTGAGAGCAGTAAATATATGACTGCAAAATTTGATCTAATTTTTAATCTGCATTTGGCAACAAAAAAACCGCTGCGCGGTTTGTAACGAGCCTAACAAAAAGCGCTAGTTACACAAGACCGCTGGTTATTAATGAATTACTTAATTTCACCATACTTTTTGTTGCTTTCAAAGAATTTAAAGTCGTATTGACATCTTATTATATAGATAGGAAGTTGTCAAGGCTTTTTCAAGAAAAAATCAAGGTTTTTTCCTTGATTTTATTAGCTTATTTTAAAATGTTCAGAAAACCGCTTTCATTAAGAATTTGTACCCCAAGCTTCTCGGCTTTTTCGGCCTTGCTGCCGGGATTATCACCTACTACTACATAGTCTGTTTTCGAAGAAACGCTTTCGCTCGTTTTGCCTCCCAATTCTTTTATCTTCTTCTTAGCTTCGTCCCTGCCCATAGATTCGAGAGTGCCGGTAATCACAAAAGTTTTATCTTTCAATTTTCCCGCTACGCGCTTCTGCGGGTTGATAATTTCTACGCCATTCGCGAGCAGCTTTTCAATAAACTTTCTATTTTCTTTATGTTGAAAATATTCGTGCACGCTTGCCGAAACTATAGGGCCTATATTTTCTATAGCATTGATCTGATCAGGACTGGCAGACATTATTTTTTCGAGGCTACCGAAGGACTGAGCAATATCCTCTGATGTTTGCTCTCCCACATTATTAATTCCGAGCGCATAAATAAAACGTGCCAAAGAAATTTTTCTATGATCGTTAATTGAATTAATAATATTTTCCGCGCTCTTTTCACCGAAGCGTTCCAGTGTATTAATATCACCGAGCTCTAGGCTGAATAAGTCGGCGCTATCAGAAATCAAACCTTCGTCTTTGAAGCGCGCAATAATTTTTGGGCCGATAGTATAAATCTCGAAAGCATTGACAAAGTGTTCCATAGCGCGCTGGTTTTTTGCAGGGCACTGAGCATTCGTGCAATAGTACGCGGCAGATTCTTTTTTCCCAACATCGCGTCGCTCGACTGTGCTATCGCACACCGGACACTTGGCAGGCATGACAAATTTCTTTTCTTTACCATTCCGTAATTTAGGGAGCGCTTCCACGACTTCCGGAATCACATCACCCGCTTTTTGGATCACTACTGTGTCGCCAATTTTCACCCCGAGTCTTTCTATCTGGTCCATGTTATGTAAAGTCGCTTTGCTGATAGTAGAGCCTGCGACGATTGTAGGCTCAAAAACGGCAAAAGGAGTAAGCACGCCGGTGCGTCCTACATTGACTCGTATATCGAGCACTCGGGTAGTCGCTTTCTC
>CAYVGX010000113.1:0-2307 GCA_964451015.1 uncultured Candidatus Saccharibacteria bacterium
GGATAACAGGCTGATCTTCTCCAAGAGTCCATATCGACGAGAAGGTTTGGCACCTTAACTTAATCGGGGTGCTATGAGAGTGATCTCATACCAATGGTCTTTCTTCCGTCTTATGGTAATGTAAAAAATTACCGTAGATAAAATTATTGAAAGATGAAAAAATTCGGCTTATAACGGTGAACCCTTAACTACTTAGTGGAAATACAAGTAAAAGGCGATACCGTGGGAAGTCGCTTCGCGATTGCGAAGTTGACCCCGTAACGACTGATTCGAAAGAAGAGACTTTGAAGATTGCATAATTGGCAATTCAAGGTAACACGCCGACTCTTATCGCATTGTATTTACTTACAATAAAGCAAGACTATGGCTTACTAGCCTACGGTCGCTGATAAGATGAAGATATAGTCTGCCCCGCTAGAAATAGTGGAATTATGTACGATGTCGGCTCATCACGTCCTGGGGGTGAAGAAGCTCCCAAGGGTTTGGCTGTTCGCCAATTAAAGTGGTACGCGAGCTGGGTTCAAAACGTCGTGAGACAGTTTGGTCCTTATCTGCTGTGGGTGTACGAAAATTGCGTGGTCGCGCCTCTAGTACGAGAGGACCGAGGTGCATGGACCTCTGGTGTACCCGTTGTTCCTTCAGGAGCATGGCGGGGTAGCTAGGTCCAGTTGAGATAAGCGCTGAAAGCATATAAGCGCGAAGCTGTCCACAAGACTAGTTTTCGTTGAGACTTCGGTCTCGAAAGGTTCGCAGAAGACTACTGCGTATTTCAATCAATATTAATTTTATGAAGGGCTTGCCTGGAATAACGTTAATGGAGATTTTATAGGTTGCAGGTGTAAGCATGGTAACGTGTTCAGCCGAGCAATACTAATCAACCGAAAGTTTTAATTTATTTTCTTAACGAGCTTGCTTTTGCTATCGCGAAAGCATCGCTTCATCGGAAAGAATTATGCAGTTTTGACAAGCAATTTGCGATGTCAAAACAGTACAATGTTTTACAATATGAAGTAATTCGATACCACTATTTAGTTTTCAAAGCTAAGCAAATATATAAATGCCTTCGGGTTATCTGCTTTCTAGAGAGCATATAACCGGGTGGCATTTACGGCGTGGTCCTACCTGATCCCTTCTCGAACTCAGAAGTAAAACGCGCTCGTGCCGATGATAGTCCGGTGCATGCCGGCGCAAAAGTAGGTAGCTGCCCTTTATGGAAAGACTCGCTCTAAAAGCGAGTTTTTTGTTTTGCCTAAATTTATTTGTTATCATGTTATAATTTAATTACTATTTTACTATAAAATAAAACAAACATTATGAAATCAGTTAGATATGGAATCACTCCAAAAGCCTTGCTTATTGGAATTATGATTTGTGCGGTTGTTGGGGTGATAGTTTCTCCAAATACAGTCTCTGCAAACAGTCTTCCCATATCGTGGGTCATGACAGCAGGAGGAGATGATGCTGATGAGGCAAAAGCTGTAACAATAGATGGTGCAGGTCATTCGTATGTTGCGGGAGAATTTTTTGGCAGCGGTGATTTTGATAGCGGGCCGGGGACAACTACTTTAACATCTGCAGGTCAAAACGATATCTTTATTGCGCGGTATGATTCTGTCGGATCGTTAGCATGGGCTAAGTCTGTTGGAGGTTCAAATTTCGATTATGTCAGCGAGATTGTTTTAGATAATAGCGGGAATGTTTATGTAACAGGTTATTTTTTAGGAACTGCGGATTTTAACCCAGGAGCGGGGACTGCTAATTTAACCGCAGGTGTTAGCTATACGCCTTATGTTTTAAAACTGGACTCAACTGGTAATTATTTGTGGGCTAAGGCTTTTGTTGGTGATGACATGGCATATGGCACTGGTATTGTGACAGATGGAAGTGGTAATGTGTATATTTCAGGAAGTTATCAAGGAACGATAGATACAGATCCTGGTGCAGGTACTTCTAATTTAATGTCTAATGGCGGCCGGGATATATTTGCCATAAAGCTTGATTCTACTGGTGCGCTCGTATGGGCTAGGTCTGTGGGCGGCACTGGTTTCGATCATGCGACAAAATTGTCGAACTACTTGTCTTCAAATCTGTATTTAACCGGTATGTTTGAAGGAACTGTAGATTTTGATCCCGATGCAGGGACTTCTAATTTAACATCCAATGGTGGTCGTGATATCTATGTTCTAAAATTAGATACTAACGGAGCTTTTGTGTGGGCTAAGTCTGTAGGGGGTGTAGGATTAGATGTTGGCTACGATATTCATATTGATGATGGCGGTAATGTAAACCTTACCGGTTCTTTTTACG
>CAYVGX010000114.1:0-2286 GCA_964451015.1 uncultured Candidatus Saccharibacteria bacterium
CATACATATTTACTCTATATATTATCTCAGTCTGTCAGCAGCATTAAACCGGCTCTGATTAGCAAGGTCTACCGCTGGTATGAAGCTACACAAGGTAAGGATGCGAGCATGCATCAATTCTTAGACTATCTGCGCTTATCTAAAGATCAATACAATAAATTTTTGTCTTTAGCGCAATCTATAAGCCATGAGGTATTTTTTAATACTCTTCACGAGCACCACAACCAGGCAGTTACGTTGTTAGACGAAGGCTACCCTCATGCCTTGAAACAACTTCCCGATCCTCCGCTTGTCTTATACTATCAAGGTGACCTCGCTATCTTAAGGCAACACTGCATAGCCATGGTGGGCAGCCGCCACAATACTCGTTATGGCGTACACGCAGTAGAAAAAATTCTTTCCGGGCTGCGAGGCTATAAGTTTACGATTATATCGGGCCTGGCATTTGGTATAGACAGCGCTAGCCATACAGAAGCCCTGCGCCACGCTCTTGCCACTGTTGCAGTATTGGGCAGCGGAATTTCAGAGCAGACTATATATCCTAAAAGTAATGTGCGACTAGTCAAAGATATTATTAATAGCGACGGGCTCATTATCTCCGAATATCCCCCGCTTACCAGTGCAATGAAGCATCAATTTATTGCCCGCAATAGAATTATCGCCGGTCTGTCTGATGTCACGATTATTGTGGAGGCTGCAACCAAAAGCGGAAGCCTGATCACTGCGGATTTTGCTTTAGAGTATAACCGCGGTGTGTACGCAGTACCCGGATCAATCTTTTCAGATAACAGTTCAGGCTGTCATGACCTCCGCTCCCAGGGAGCTAATATACTGCGAAGCAGTACAGATATTTTACACGCGTTTAACCTTGAGCCAACACGAACCGATCTAGTGCAATTTACCGATCTGCAAATGCGTGTGATAGAATGTATTCAAATAGAGCCGTGTACACTCGAAACCATTGCTCAACATACAGATATACCGGTGTCAGAGTTAATTTCTATTATCAGCGAACTAGAGCTGGCGCAAAAAATAAAATTAATGCCGGATCAAACTTATTTACTTTTTTAATATGTCACACAAAACCTCCCCTGTAATTAACCAACCAGAGCAAGATAATTTTGTTCCTGCAAACACATCTTTAATAAAGAAAGTAGTATTCATCTTACTACCTCTTTTGTTTATAGCCGCAGCTGCTCTCGGCATATACCAGTGGCAGTTTAGTACAGAAACCGGGAAAGACGCGTTGTACAATGGAGTGAGCGATGGCTCTTTGCAAGATTATTACAATTTTGCACAACAGCAAACCACGGCATCCGACACAACACGTATTACCTTGTATGCTATTGGTGACATTATGCTCTCGCGCAATGTTGCCGGACAAATGAGTAAAAATCACAAAGACAGTTTTTGGCCTTTCCGAGCATTAGAAGACGAGCTTCACAGTACAGATTTTAATTTCGGCAATTTAGAATCCCCTTTCTCGGGTGGCGATGAATTTAATCCGACTGGTTCCTTAGTCTTTAATGCACCAACATGGGCACTGCCTGGACTGGCGCAATACAACTTTAAAGTTTTAAATTTAGCCAATAATCATGCTTATGACCAAGGTAAAGACGGCTTGCTCTACACTAAAAAAATACTGAATGATAATAACTTGTTAGGCTTAGGTGTTGGAGCCAATTTGAACGAAGCATGGCAAGGACATGTATACTCCGTCAAAGGCGTGCGCATCGGTTTTGTAGGCGCGTCGTATGCATCGGTAAATGATGGCGGAGTTGCAATAAATCAAAATGTCGCGAGAATTGAAGATGTAGAACGATTAAAGAAATCTATTGCAGACCTCAAAACAAAAAGCGATTTTATTATTGCCACTATGCACGCCGGAACCGAGTATACCTACCAGCCTAATCAAGGTCAAATCGACTTCGCTCACGCAGCGATAGACGCAGGTGCAGATATGGTGATTGGCGCGCATCCACACTGGGTACAAACTACAGAAAAATATAAAGACAAATATATTTTTTACAGTCTCGGCAATTTTGTGTTCGATCAAATGTGGAGCCAAGAAACCAAAGAAGGTTTAATGCTTAAAATTTCTCTTGAAAAAAACAGTTCGTGCAGCACCATGCCTAATGCTTCTGCATCTGGTCAGCAACAAGTTTCGTGTAGCGACTCCCTGCAAGGCTCCCCTATTCCAGCTACACTCAAACAAGTCGACCTAGTTCCTGTGGTTATAGAAAATTACGGGCAGCCTCGTCTTGCAAATCCAACCGAAAAACAAAA
>CAYVGX010000115.1:0-2262 GCA_964451015.1 uncultured Candidatus Saccharibacteria bacterium
CAAGCAGGAAATCTTCGACAAGATGTCGGATGCGGAAAAGCGGTTGTTTATTCGCGATGAGGTCAAAGATGGTAATAAGAAATTAATGTCTACTGCAAAATCTGCTGGCGTTACGAATTTTGGATTCTTTAACGACGCCGGTTATAAAGGACTGTACGGATTATCCGCAGCAGCTATTGAACAGAAAAAAGGAATTGCAAAAGGAGAGTTGCTGGACCGTGCCGGATCCACAGAGCTTGCTGCTAATTTGTTCCGTATTACCCAGACCGATGATAAAATTAAACGCACTCAAGTCAGAGGTGATGGGCAAGCTGCTACTGCACACTTTACAGTAGGGCAAGAAGTGCGAAGGACCATCAAACAGATCGGTGGAACATTACCAGAAGATTTGCCTGCAGAATCGCATATCAAAAATGTTAAAAAAGAAGTTAATAAAATAAAAAAAGCTCAACAGAAAAAACTACAATAACACTCGTCCAGAGTGTTGTTTTGTATTAAGTAAGTAACAATGCCACGCCCTTATATTCGATTATCAGGTCCGCTCAGTCGGGATAAAGAAGTTGTAAAGCAATCAATATTTGAACTCGTTTCAAACGAACTGTTTCAAAGTGAAGTTGAGAAAATCCGAAGTAAGTGGGAGATTGACTGCTGGATTACAGAAGAGGAACTGTGCGAGCGGTACGAAACAAACGACTGGGGGAGTTACATAGAATATTTTATAAATAACGATAAATTTAGAGCAGATGTCGACCAGCTGATTAAAACTTGTAAGTTGCACGTTGGTTGGCATGATTTTTTAGGAACGTACATCGTTTTTAACGATGAGCAGGTTGATCGTAATATGAGGGATCCTGAAGGCCCGGTGTTGCAGAAATCTATCGACGAGGATGATATCGATCCTGTAACTGGAGAAAGGTTGCTAATTTTGCACTTGCGCCCTAGTACTACATTGCAAGATATCGCGCACGCATGGCCATCTATACGTTTTAAAGAAACCAGGAAGCGTCATAATAAAATTTGGAAAACATTTTTTCGGGACAAAGAAATTTATGACTTAGCAAAGGCTGGTAAAACAATGGCTGAGATAGACCGTGCAATTAGAGAAAAATTTGGTAAAAGCATGGATTACGGAGCAATTAAGACTGCACTCTCTCAGTATCAAACCAAAATGGGCATACCTAAAAATAAGCGAGCAAAGCTAAAAACCAGAAGTTAGCGATAATCTGCTCTTTAAAACTTACGACACATCTTAATTACGTAACTAAACTGAGGTTATAAACTTCAGTTTTTTAATTTTGGCTTAAACTCTCTACCGAAAGTACGTACCTGCGCTCAGGTGCCAATTATTGGCAGAGAGACCTGGGCTCAAGTGCGTATTTTATTATGTCTGTCGAACATAAAAATTTATCCGAAGCAGAGATCAACAGTTTGCCTATTGTTTCTTCAAGAGACCAACGAGTTTGTGAAATTCGTTATGGTGGGTTGATGTATGATAATGCCGGCTTGGTTTTTGGAAAGACTTCACTATTTGTATACAAGCAGAATGAAATGTATCCTAGCGCCATAAAAGTTGAACCAGACAAAGTTAAGAAAGATGAGGACAAGGATAATGAGAAACGTGGGGTGGAGCTTATACTTGATTTGCTTGAGGACCATAATGTGACGGTGTTTATGGATCAGTTCGGAGAAGCGTATGCGATGGTCAATAATGATGGTTCGACAATCATGGCATTAGATGCGAGCTTATTTCAGCAATGGTTGTTTAATACGATTTATGAAGAGGTGGGTCATGTGAGCAGCGAAAAATCCATATCTGCTGCGGTCAAGATATTGAAATACAAAGCGTCGCAAGGCGAGAAATTACGGTTGCATACGCGTGTAGCTATGTATCAAAAACAAATATTGTATGACCTAGGAGGTGGAAAATTTGTAGCGATTAGCCACGAGTCTTGGCGCATCAATCCGTTTACTGAACCGCCAGTCTTTAAGCGGTTTGCGCACCAAAAAGTTCAAGTGGCACCACAACATCGAGGGTCTTTAGATGAATTTCTCGACTTGATAAATCTCCATGATCCGCAGCAACGGCTATTGCTAAAAGTGTATTTAGTAGCGTGCTTTATTCCTGGATTTCCGCATCCGGTATTGATGGTTTATGGTACGCAAGGTTCGGCTAAAACAACCATGTGTTCTTTACTCAAAGATTTAGTTGACCCTTCAGCCCTGGAAACTAGTGGCTTAGAAGATGACCATAATACAAAAGAG
>CAYVGX010000116.1:0-2256 GCA_964451015.1 uncultured Candidatus Saccharibacteria bacterium
CCGGATATAACTCCATCACCTGCATCTATTCCACAATCGACACCTGCGCCAGAATCAACTCATCAGACAACTCAAGATGAACAAAAAACTAGTTCAGAACCTGTTTTAACGCCACCTGATGAGACACATGCTGCTACTGAGATTCTGACTCCTGTAACTACGCTCGTAACGAAGACAACAGATCTCTTACGATAATATAATTTATTTCTTTTCTTTTGCCGAAGGCCACTCTTTCTCTTCTGTACTAGAGAAAAACATGAAGTTAATAGTGGTAAACAGCAGAAATATAATTGCACTTCCACCGTACAGCAATACTTGAGGAACAATTTTTTGCCCCAGTGTCTGCTGAACACTTTCATCTGAAGAATAGACTATGGTAAATGGCTGTTTAGCCAAGTTCAGATACTGTACGGATTTATATATATTTCTTTTCGCCGTAATCATGACATCTGTTTGAAAACTTGTGTCTTTATCTTTGACATCTGTCCTGCCATTGTAAATTGACGCAATAATACCCGAATTCTGAGTATCAGATAACTGATCAAACAATATATCAGGATTAAGGAATACTGCTATAAATCCCTTAAGTTCGAAGCCTTTATTCGTTTGTCTAAATACAGGATTATAAATTGCTATTCTATTAGCATTGAGAATAATATGATTTGAAGTAGCACGAGGCGCTCGTAACACAATCGATTCACGCAGAAGTTCTGCCTGTTTCGGATCTGAAGCAAGATTATATCCAAATAGAGACTTATTTTCTTCAAACGGTACTATGTAATTAATTGCATATGCATTCTTTTCTTCATTCGGCGGGAAGATGTTAAAAAAAGGGTACCCTACAACTGACATAGATTTGTCGCTTTTTACTTCGTTTACAAATGCAGAGATATCCGTAACATTCTGAACATAAGCTACAGCAGTAACTGCCTTATATTGATCTTTTTTCTCTGAAAGAATATCTACGTAATAATTCTGAAATTCTTTTCTATCAACGACTTCATTGTGAGATATAAATGCTGCACCATAAATAGGGAGATCCATATACTCTTCTAATATTGAATTAGCGCTCCTCGAATAACTCAAAACGCGTTCATTAAACGTAGCTCGCGCCACATTTGTTACATAATTACGAGATACTTGCCACAGAAAAAAATTTGCTGTCAAGAGTATGATCAGTAGTACGAAACTCAGATAGTAATGTTTTATATTACCTTTCACAATATTCCCCCTTTGATTTTGATAATGATCGTTGTGACAAACTTATTATTGCAGCAGATATCAGAAAGCCGCTACAGGTGTAAATGATATCTGATATATCTCCATTCCAGTAAATGCCGTGCACAACCCGATATCCATACACAAAATCGCCTACTGACTGAATAAATAATCCCATCATGAGATAGCGCATCGGAATAGATAATATATCTTTTCCTATTCGTACACCAATAAGTGCAATTGCGAAGAGAAATGCGTCGCCTACTGGGTTTAGAAAGTTGAAAATCATCTGTATTGTATTTGTTTGCGATGATAAATTGGGTGGCGCTATAAACAAAAATGTTGCTATATATGTAATGAGGATAATAGTCATAGTGTCTCTTGCATTTTCATGAGTTATTCTGGCGTTTGCATATGAGAGAAGATAAAGAGCACCTATTGAAACACACACAATAAATGCTAAGAAGAAAAAATCAGCTATTGAAGGACTAGGTAGTTCGACTCGTAAAACAATATTATAATAGCTCCAGATAAACGATGCGATGGTCCAGGCAAATTGTCCACCGCAGATGAATAATATGCCTTTCTTTAATTTCGGAGGTAAACAGTATGACTGTGCATAATATAATCCGACTAAAGCGCCAAAGAAATATATTACGGCATTTGCAATATTATAATCATAATTCAATACAGTCCGTGTCGAAGGAAGAAACTGGAGATATACACCCCATGCTAATACTATAGCAAATAAGATAACAAAAAAAACTTTTACCGGATCCTTTAATCTTGACATAGTTATATCTGTGCTCTTTATTTAGTTTACTGATTCTCCAGATTATGTCAAGGATGCAAAATAATTCAAAGCTGATTATAATAATAAAATGTATATTGTAGCTCTCCTGCTTACATTTTTATCACTCCTCTTTTCACAACTTCCTTCTCTTTCTTCACACGCACAGAGTGCTTGCCCAAAACGCGTAAACGGAGACGCTAACTGCGACAATATCATTAACTTGAATGATTTCGAGGTATGGCGAA
>CAYVGX010000117.1:0-2243 GCA_964451015.1 uncultured Candidatus Saccharibacteria bacterium
CGAAAGAAGTATTATTAGAAACAACAAGTGTCTAGATTGAGGGGTGCGGAAACGTAAATTGATTACCATCGATTTCAACATCTCTTCTTTTACCCAAAATCACTTCATATCCAGTTTCTTCTTTTGTTTCCCTTATAGCAGTTTCTGATTCATCTTCTCCGTCTTCGACGTGACCGAGAGCCAGGGACCATAATCCATACGCTTCTTTATGAGATTCTTGAACCAAAAGTATCTTACCTTCTTTCATTACACAGGTACCGGCAAATTTAGATATTTTCATTTATCTGCTATTTAGCATTGTCTACAAACCCCTCATAAATTGCCAAAACTACAAAAGGGCTTAATCCCATCCAAAATAGTAGTTCCTCAAAAGGAAAGCTTAAGCCAAAAAGCTGAACCCAACCTATATATTGGCCTGAAAATTCCCACTGCCCCAATTTCATAGCAGTCAGTTCATGAGCAAGATATACCATGAAAAAGAAGACACCTGTTTTTATAAATTTCAGTACTAATCCAGGCTTGTTTCTGGCTGTATAGATAACAATAAAAATAATTGGAAGAGATACAGATAAAGAATAGGCGTATGGTATTAACAATTGTTCTACCGAAAAATAGGAAATTAGCAACACCGCCAAAAAAGCAATAGCGCTGGGTAGGGCTATGTATTTATACCGAGTAGAAATTTTATCTGACCTGTCCCTTTCGTAGAAATGTTCGTAGAAAAATAGAATCGAAGAAGCCCAAAGAATAAACCAAATGATTTCATCCACTGGCCAGAATCCAAAAATTCTATAGTTGATAACCAGTTGAGAAGTCGGCACATACCATGCATGATTTACCGTTGCGAGTATATCAAATATAAAACCCAGTGCTCCCCCTATTAGAAGTGAGCCGTAAATGATTTCTTGTATCGGTTTTTTCTTTCGAAGTGCCAAGTAGATACTCGGTGTTACAAAAAATAATAGTGCTGAAGTTAAAGGACGAAGCTGAAATAAAAGCACTAAAGGAATAGATAATAAGATTATTCCCAGAACGATATAGAAATCCAGTCGCAAAGACTTATTCATATAAAAATTGTATCACTTAATTATTGATCACGTCCATGATGGATTTTACCGACTAATCGATAGCTAACGATAGAAAGCGCAAATAGACGCATTAGAGACGGAGAATATCGGAAACTTAGATGTCCAGTTTGTATAAAATACAAGCTTTAAGGAGATCGGATACTATTTTTATATCAATCTTTTGTTTCTAAAAGCAAAACCCGAGCTAGATTTTAAATATTTTTCAAATTCTAAAGCTTTTGATTTATTCTCGAATGCTCCATACCAAACTAATTTAAATGGTGCCTTAGTAGATGAGTAACGAGCTTCTTTGTTATTATGCTGCTTAAGCCTTTCTTTAAGATCAACCGTGGACCCAATGTAAAAACTTTTATCTTTAAGGCTTTCTAAAATATAACAGTAATACATATTCTTGTTTTGCCCCACGTCGTACCACTTCGCCTGCGGCTTCGCGGCACTATGCGGGACCACTTCGCTCTTGATCATACCAAAAATTCTACCACTTCGAGATTGTTCTGGAGTGCTTGCACCGCGAAGCTCTGTACTCAGAGCGAAGTGGTGCGGGTAGGGAGAATCGGTCACGGATAATTTCCTCGCCGCCGCTCGTAAATTTCCTCGACCCCGGCTCGCGGTCTCGCTTGCTAGCTCGACATCCGCTCCGCCTTTCTCATCTCCCTAAGGACAACCAAAAGAAAAGACTGGGAAACCCCAGTCTTTTCTTTTGGTGCGGGTAGGGAGAATCGAACTCCCGTCTCAGCCTTGGGAAGGCCGCATTCTGCCACTAAACCATACCCGCATTGTTGTCTTTATTGTCCGAATTCTAACATTTTATATATTTTTTGTTCAAAGTGAACTTTGGCTTATTTATAGGCCCTTTTTTTGGATATCCTTTATTTAAATTTATGACTACTTGACAAATTTTGTGGATCTGCTATAATATATATGCATTGCTCTTTGGTTTGTCCGGGGCGCGGAACCGTCTTCCTAAGATGGTTTTCGCTAGCTGTTATGGCTAGCGGAGCCGTCGGCGGGTTCCGCCGCAAGAGGAGTCTGCTCTCCTTTTAAAAGCAGGGATTGACTGACCTAAACAGTTAAAGTCGAAAAGACGTATCATCACTTTGATAATGCGTCCCCCCGTGCCGGGAGGCACCGCGGAAATGGCAAGACTTTGTCCAG
>CAYVGX010000118.1:0-2242 GCA_964451015.1 uncultured Candidatus Saccharibacteria bacterium
CGGTCTTTTTATCTCTCAAAACTACTTCGCCTTTATGAATTTCACCGATATAAGCTCTTGCATTATAATCCAAAGTAATGACTTGAATGGTTACAGTAATTGTAAACCATTCTTCGTCAGCACCTAGCTTATAATTTTTATCGCTTATACCACCTGGAACTTGGGGGTTAGCCCCAATACGCAAATCTTGCCCTAGATCAACGATCCGTGATCTATGTGCTTTGCTTTTTGTAATTTGCGGAGTCGAGCTGTCGTAATAAGCTCTCGTTCCCCATTTGGACCTATCAATTCCATCACGATCTACGTTAGCAAAAGGTCCAATTTGCATTGGAGCAACTTGTGCAGAATTGCCGGTAGTAATGAGTTGTGTTTGGTTCGCCTGAACAGGACTGCAAACAGTCACAGTCCAGATCGCTAATATTATCGTCATTGTAATTAACTTTTTCATAACTGTATTTTCTTCCTTTTCTGATTTACTGTGGCTGTTGCTTTTGCGACAGCAGTTCTTGTCCACCCACGATGATGTTTTGAGGCAGCATCGCATCCATTGTGACCAAAAGTTTCATAAATTGTTTTGCTCGTCGGTCATTAAAGTTACTTAACGACTGAGGCACAACAATTGCACCAAGCGCAGCATACGGAACTAATTCTTGCATACTACCACCGCTGATAATGCGGACATCTTCTCCGGGTTGCCCTGGAAATGATTTTCTTTGCATTATGAATACCCTTGACCCTAAACCTTGCCATAAAATTTTGTCATTTGAGTAAAAAGTTGTTGTAACTTCTACTTGTATAGCTTCCCATGTAATTCTTGGATCTACCAAATAATTTTTAGCAAAGGTTTTACTTAAATCGCCAACATGGCGACGATATTTACTTGGCAAAGATTTCACTAAGAGATCTAAACCAGTTTGACCAATAGCTCGTTTAATTTGAGTGTTTTGATCATCGTATCCCCGTTGGGTTCCCAAGCTACGGCTGGTAATTTGCACGACTAACCTTCTTTCCGATTTTCCCGCACTATGCGTTATGCAATACGGGTCAGTCGGTTTGACAATGTCATGATTCATTACTGCAGCAGTTAACTTTTCCGCTTCTATCGGGTTGTCATAATTTTTTGTAATTATTTCAACTCCTATAAAAGTTTTATCTTTACAAGGGTCAATATCTTGAGCCGATGTTGATGTTATGGCAAAAAACGTAAATATGATTGCGATTGAAAGTAATAAACTTTTCATTATATTGTACCTCCTCAGGTTTTTAAAAGAATTTTGTCTGATTTACCGTCTTAAGACGTTCTGTCCAAGGCGGAATTGCCAGACATATTTGCGCTCATTTACCGGCCTGACTAAAGTTAAATACCAGGGGAAATGAGCAGAAATACGGCTAGCAATATTCAAATATATGCTTATATTCAATTTTTATCAAGCTCTCACTTGAAGGAATATATTAACACATTTTTCGATTTTTGTCAATATTATGCACTAAAAAGCCAAAATACCCTAATTTTAAGCCAATAATAAAACCACCCCGATTGAGGGTGGTTTTTAGTTATTATTCTCGTTCTGTTTGACTGAGCTTGCCGAATAGCACAAGCCGTCTGTCTACCGTACCCACGGGCCAACATGTGGATAAGGCTACTATGGAATCGGCCGTACTTATAAACTGCGCTTGGTCATTCGCTGCATATTCTCCCCTACGCTGAACAACATAATTAAATTTCACTTTCTTACCATTTTTCTGCGTAGCAGTAATGGTGAAAGAAGTGCCGTCGGCAACATTGCCGAGCTTCGCAAAAATCTGTTTATATGGACTCTTGTCCCACACGTATCCGCTGGAATGTCCGGAAATATAACTCGTGCCAATTTCTCCTGGCAACGGAGTGCCCGGATAATGCACAGTTCCCTTTTTTAAATCCGCATCGAAGTCCTTTACGTCTTTCGTCCAGATCAATGGCACAGCAATATTATTGGCTGGAATTTCTAACAAGCCTGACTTGCTTTGATCGATAGACTGATCGCCGTTGATAATGGTAGGGTTGTTTGTTTGTGAAGGAGTTGTAGGATTTTTCAGAATAGCTTCGCCATTAGAAGGTGTGGTATTAGTGGTGTTAATCTGTGTCGGAGTGACCACGACCGCGCTGCCGTCGCCGAGCTGACTCAAAGTTTGCGGATCTATGTAATACGGCGAATCTGGATTCACGTATTGAGAATATTTGGTAACGCCCCGCGTAATTGCT
>CAYVGX010000119.1:0-2242 GCA_964451015.1 uncultured Candidatus Saccharibacteria bacterium
AGTGAATCCAGTGTTTCCAAAGCCTTGGGTGAGGACACCATCCATCGGCCATGCAAGAACCCCTTTACTTGCGGCAATAGACTTATTACCGCCACTGCGAGCCTTGCCATCTAATTCGTCAATTTCGCTTTGCACAGAATTCTGTTCACCTTTAGACTGTGCGAGCAGTTTTTGATAATTGCTTTCAACGCCTTTCGTTTGAGTAAGAAGCTGCTCTTTATTACTGCGCTGCTCATTCAAGCTATCCTGACTAATCTCCAACTGCTCCTTTAATGCTTCCAGCTTCTGCAGGTTCACTTTTAAATCCTGCTGCTGGGTTTCTAGCTTGGTTTTAATTTCTTTAATCCGAGAGACTAAAGAGTACACTTGATCATTAATACTGCGCACATATTGAATCTGGTCCAGGAAACTAGAAAAATCATCGGTCCCTAACCCGATTTGCAAAAATGAGTTTTCATCCAACTTCGATAACTGGACGATCAACTGCGCTAAAATTTTCTTATTATCTTCTATTTCTTTTTGTAGCTTGTCTATCTGAATTTCCAGTTCATTAATCTGCAAAGTTGTATCTTCGCGCTGGGTACTATTAGCTTCTATCTGTAACTCTAAAGACTTTATTTGATTATCGAAAATACTAATTTCATTCTTTAAACTTGTAGCTTGATTACGAGTTTGGCTAATTTGCTTCTGATAAGCACTAATTTCACTTTTTATTTGTTCCAGTCTTACTTGTAATCTATCACGTTCGGCAGCTTTTACAAGTTTATAACCAAAAACTCCTGTAGCTATAATAGCTAACAGGCTCATAACAATCCCTACATACAACCACTGCATATTTCTATTTTTTGTTTCTAAATAACCCTTGATCATTGAGTACATTATACCACAAAAATAATAAAAAATCCCCGTTTTTCGGAGATTTTTTACGCACACTATTATAACAATGAGATTGCCCTATCTAGCCGTTTCGAAATTGTTTCTAGTCTGTCTTTTTTATATAAACACCACAGCATTTCAAAAGGAGATGGACTCTTTTCTAGGCCGGTTAATGCCACACGCAATGGCCACAAAACATTTCCAGTATCAAATCCTTGATCTTCAATCCACTGCTTAATTTTTTCCTCTATTTCTTTGAGACCAAAATCTTCTTCTGATAGTGTCGGTAAATAATGTAAGATTAATTCAAGTTTGGATTTAGCATCGCTCTTGTCTGCTTTTTTCCACACTAGCTTCTCTGCATCGTATTCTGGTTCGGCGAAATAAAAACTAGCATGATCAGTAATCTGCGCTAAAGTTTTCAGTCGATCTTTTTCTATTTCTGTAATTGCACCCACATAGTCATGCGGCAACTCTTCGATAGTGAACTCAGTTAAATATGGCTTGAACAACTCCCAGAGTTCATCATTAGATTTCGTTTTAATGTAATGACTGTTCATCCAGTCGAGCTTCATATGATCCAAAACTGCGCCAGCATTATTCACCTTTGCTAAATCAAATTGCTGAATTAACTCTTCCATCGAAAAAATTTCTTGCTCTGTTTTAGGATTCCAGCCGAGCAAAGATATAAAATTAACTAGTGTTTCTGGCAAATACCCTTTTTTCAAAAAATCTTCTACTGCAACATCGCCTTGTCGCTTGGATAATTTTGTTTTATCAGGATTCAAAATCAAAGGCATATGTGCATACTGCGGAACTTCCCAGCCAAACGCCTGAAAGAGCAATATATGCTTCGGAGCTGAAGGTAGCCATTCTTCTCCGCGAAAGACATGAGTAATCTCCATAAGATGATCGTCGACAATTGCCGCAAAATGATACGTAGGAAAACCATCTGCTTTGATCAAAACATGATCATCCAAAAGACGATTATCATACTTTATGGTGCCGTACACAGCATCATTAACCACTGTCTCCCCTTCCAAAGGAATTACTTGTCTGATTACTGGATTAATTCCTGCTGCCTTGAATTCGCCTTGCTTCATGTCAATTTCTGACTGCGTTAAATTACGGCAATGACGATCGTACATTGGAGGCTGTTTTAAAGCAGTTTGTTCTGCACGCACTTCATCCAGGCGTTCTTTGGAACAGAAGCAATAATAAGCCTTTTTCTCATCTAATAATTGCTTTATATACTGTGGGTATACATCTAAGCGCTCAGATTGGATATATGGGCCATAACTTCCCTTCTGTATAATCTTACCATTTTCTCTCACCACTCCTTCGTCATACACCACACCCAAAGTTT
>CAYVGX010000120.1:0-2212 GCA_964451015.1 uncultured Candidatus Saccharibacteria bacterium
CCGTACTTGCCCTGATTCATACCGATTCCTTTGTCGTAGTCCAGCGAAATGTTGAACGGAGGGTCGCAGTAAACCATGTCAGCTAATTCCTTGCGCATGACTTTTTCTATAACCAAAGGGTCGGTGCTGTCTCCACAGATAAGACGATGCGGCCCAAGCTGGAACATTTCCCCAGGCTTGGTTGTCGGCTTCTTGATCTTTTTAAGTTCTTTTTCAACATCAAACCCGTCATCCTCGGCTTCTAAGGTATCGTCCCAAATGTTGGATAGATCGGTATCGTCAAAGCCCACGTCCAGCAGAAGATCAAGGTCAAAACCTTTGAGCTTATCGAAATCCCATTCCCCAGTGTTCCGGTTACTGCGGAGGTTATATTCCTTAAATTCTGCTTCGGTTAGTTTGCGGTTCGGAACCCGCACTTCAATTTCTTCTTCGCTACGATTGAGAAGAAGTAAAACTTTAACCCGCTGGTGTCCGGCGATTAGGCGGTTGTCCGTATCAATAGCCGGAAGCTCTACCAGATTGAACTTGTCCAGCGAAGTCTTTAATTGCTCTGCCTGTTCGTCGGACAATTTTCTCGGGTTGCCGTCCCAGGGTAGCAAGTCTTTGACAAATCTTTTCTCGGTGTGCCAGCTAAGTTTGTTTTTGATAGCCATGTACGTAAATTAAATTAACTCATACCGTAATAAGTATGAGTTAGAGGGCAGACTATTAAAATGGAAAAGGGTGGTTCTTACCAACCCTTTCTAATTTTGTTTATTAGCTTTTTGTAATCCTTATATTGGCTTTCGCCGATAGTGATTTTACTGAGGCGTTTAACTTCTTTAAGTTTTTCATCCATAGTCAAACGGCGCAGTCCACCGCCGTCACGCTGAATAAATAGTTCAGATTTGACTTGGTCAACTGCAAGCAGTACAGGCTCGTACGGATCTTTGGTCTGCTCGCTGTATTCGGCTAGCTGTTTTTGCAGTAATTTAATCTGTGGCCAGGATTTCTTAATGGCAGAGGGTTTGGTATTTTTGAATATCCGGATTTCAACGGATTGACGGTCCAGATTTAAGGTTATAACAAACGAGGGCTTTTTCTGAATCGGCAGATATTTTTGGAAGAGGCTGATCATTTGTCTGTGCCGTTTTGTGTAAGCGATAAAGTTTTCAACTCGGGTATGCTTGTTAAATACAAAATACATTTCCGCATTGGGCGAATTCCACTGACTGCCTGAGAATATATCTACGGGTTGGTTTACATCTCTAGGCTTGAGTGTGATGTCGTTATATAAAAGTACATCAGTAATTTTTTTATACACGCTGCCGGTCGAATCCAGCCGATACTTGGCTGCTATCTCATAGGCTGCCTGGTTGAAATCCCGAAAGTCGATTTTAGGAATTAGGATAGCAGTAATTTTTGGGAGATTTTCAAACACCGTTCCAGGCCGAGGACGAAGCAATTCTTGTGCTGCTCTTTCTGACCAGTCGCCGTTCTGCTCGCTGAACAGCCATGCCTTGTACTGACGCTGGTTATTAAACCCTTGGGGAGGTATATGCATGGCCGCCCGGTAGCCGTGAATGTCGCTCCAAAAACGATCCTTGGTCTGGTCGCCGGTAAGCATTATCTTTAATTTTAAGTAGTTCGAAATCATCCTAAATGCCTTATAAATTGATATATTTATATTACACCACAAAGGAGCGCAGGGGTGCAAAAATGTGACAGGCTACAGCCCTTTTATACTGTAACATTCTGTCACATTTCGCCCCTTTTGACCCCGACCGAGATGCGTTATACTACTAGGGAAGGAAGCCCTCGAAAACCCTTTGAAAACCCCTAAGTGGGTGGTTCTGAACCGAAGTGGCCAGCCAAATAGGATTACTCACCGCCGAAAGGCGGTTTTGTGTTGCAATAGCAGGCAGTTTCGTAGGTTCTAACCGTTCGGAAGCTTGTGGTACGGAAATCAAACCATCTTGTAGTATTGCAAACGGTTCAACCCATTCAATATTGAGTTTTTTATCTTTTAAGGTTAAGTTCGAACCAAGCGATGTGATAATCTCGCGTTGACGTTGTAAGTCTTTATTTTCTTTTGCGTCTTCAAACCAATATCGTGCATAGTGGCAGAATTGGAAAAACTTCTCACTTCGCTCAACTCGATCATCTTGCACGTTATTAGATTGTTTAAGTGATTCTAAATATTGCTCCTTTTGTTTTGTAAGTTTGGATTTCT
>CAYVGX010000121.1:0-2207 GCA_964451015.1 uncultured Candidatus Saccharibacteria bacterium
GATGGGTGAAGGATAGATTGGGTAAATTATCCGATTACAAGATTCAACTCAGTCAATCAGGAAATTATAACCCTGCTGATATCGTGAGACAGAATGTATCAGACTATCTCACCAAAGTAAATGGTACGGGTATTGGTTCTGACTTCATGAACCCGTACTTACTCAAGAATAAAAAGACTGTAACGCAATAAGGAGGCTTCATGGCTCTACTTGATTCAGTCCGAAAAAAGCTGACAGGGTTATTGGATACGGGATATTCGTTTATACAGAATAATCCTACTCCCGCGTCGTATTTTGCCCCAAAGATACAAAATACAGTACGCCAAATACCACAGGCGGTATCTACTGTGCAGCAACGGGCAGCAAATACGCCAGTAATGCCATTCATCCCACAAGTGACGCCGAAAAATCTCATGTCTTTTCAAGCGCCTCTTGAGAGACAATCACAGCAGTTTGTACAGAGCCTACCTAAGAGAATACAACAGCCAGTAGAAAATGCCTTCCCAATCCTTCGCGCACCAAGCGCAGTAGGGGAGCAAGTGCGCCAGATAGGCAGATTTGCAGGCTTTCAGCCAACTGTTACTGATGTTGCCGCTAATTTCGGACCATCATTTATTGGTGCAGTCGGAAAGAGAACAGCCTTTGCAGCTGCAAATGTACCGGGATTATCAAAAGCCGAAGGAAGGTTAGCAGATTCAAAACAATTCTTTGATGATATAGCCTCTCAATTTGAAGCAGGAGTGCAGGGAAAAGATCGTCAGAAGATAATTAGCGATCTCGTAGAAGAGGCAAAAGTACATAAAAATATAATCGGAATGACACCGCAGGATATTGAACGCGCAGCAAAAACATCACCAGAGGCATTAGCAAAATGGCTACAGGAAAGATCAACGCTATTTTTAGCTGATAGATCCCGTGCACAGTCATATGGGTTTCAAAGTAACTTGGTAAACGTCAAAAATACCCCTAAGTTAAAAATAAACACGCCTGTAACTAACACAAAAAAGGCTTTTCAGGGTGAAAGTGGTATACCTATGCCACTTGGTAAAAATAAAGGCATTCTAGGGCAATATACAGGCACGGAAAGAAAATTCAGCAAAACAATCATGAATTCTGACCTTACATCACCAGAGGTAAAAAGCCAATTTACACGTCAAACATATACGCCGATATCAAATAAAGAGACTATAAAACAAGCAGATGCCATTATATCTTCAAATATGGATGAGGCTATTCGCATTGCAAAAGAAGGAGAATCAACAGCAGTAAATAACGCAGTAGCAATGAGATTGGTTGAGAAATTTCAGAAAGAAAAGAATTATTCTCAAGCAACTGACATACTTGAATCACTTAGTAGAAAACCAACATCACAAGGTCAAGCAATTCAAATACTTTCTTATTGGTCGAAACTCACACCAGAAGGAGCATTGCGATACGCACAGCAATTAGTCGATAGAGCAAAGCGCAGTGGTAATGGATTTGCCAAGGTTGGTGACATTGCAGCAAAAAGAATTACAGAGCTTGCAAAAGAAGTTCAAAGCATGCCAGATGGCAATGATAAAACTATAAGAACGGCAGAACTACTTGATGCTATTCATTCTGTAGTTCCCCCATCTATTTTATCTCGCATAAGCTCAATACAGGCTATGGCGCAGTTATTAAATCCGAAAACCGCAATACGAAATGTAGTTGGTAATTTAGGATTTAACGTCGGGGAAAATGTAAGCTCAACTGTTGGCGTACCCATTGATATGGCTACATCACTATTTACAGGAAAAAGAAGTGTTACATTGCCAAGTATAAAAACACAGGTCAAAGGATTTGGATTAGGACTTAAACAAGGAGTAACGGAGGCACTAAAAGGAATAGATGTACTTGAAGGTGGTGGGCAGGTAGACCTTGGCAAGCGCTCATTGTGGAAAGGTACATTGCTTGAGCCATTTGAAAAGGCGCTTAATCTTGAGTTAAAAGCACCAGATAAAGCATTTTATAAAGCTGCTGTTGATGAATCAATACAAAATCAAATGAGTGCAAAAAGATTGACAGAGCCTAAAGAAGAAATTTTACAGAGCGAGCAATATGAAGGTCTATACAAAACATTTAAGGATAAAAATGTAGTAACTGATTTATTTAATGGAATTAAACAAGCTCTTAATATAAAAAAAGATTTTGGACTTGGAGATATATTTATAAATTATGAAAAAACA
>CAYVGX010000122.1:0-2195 GCA_964451015.1 uncultured Candidatus Saccharibacteria bacterium
GGATTTTAAAATGGGTCCAATATGGAGAGGGGTTAGCTCTCATCCTAAATGATAAAGTTATAGCTTTAAAGGATGGAGATAAAGTTTTGCAGATTGGCGATAAAATCAGAGCTGATTTGGGTAACGGTGGTCGCGGCGAATTAGTAGAGATTGTTGGATTTGAAAATATTGTTGCAGTCCATACTAGTGAAATTATCTTTGTAGACTCAATAGATAGAGTTGCTAGACCAATAAAACTTGAAAGTATTTTATTGGTCAATTAGTAGATTTAAAGCCTAATATTAAAGGTTAGCGAGAAATTGCTAACCTTTATTTTTGTATAAATTGTTCGATGAGTTTGTTGGTTTCGGGCAACAAGGTCTCGTCTAGCTGCTTCAATTCTTCATCTGAGAATTTTTGAAGCACAAAGTCGGAAGTGGAAAGAGGGGAGCCTTGCTCGCGGGACTCTACACCAATCCTTATGCGATGAAATTGCTTGGTGCCGAGTAAATCAATAATATTTTGCACGCCATTCTGACCGGCACTGCCGCTGCTGCCCGTGAATTTAATTTTACCGAATTCTAAATCTTTGTCGTCATGTACAACCAGTAAATCTCTACTTGGATCAACTTTGTAGAAGCTTGTAATTTCTTGGACTGCTTCGCCGGATAGATTCATAAATGTTTCCGGTTTTACAAAAAAAGTCTTGATTAAACCTTGCTCGCTTGGGAAATGTATTTCGCAAATTTGAGCTTTAAATTTTCCTTGGCAGGAAATCGCAGGGTGGTCTTTTAAAAAATAATTAATAGCTAAAAAGCCAACATTGTGGCGAGTATTTTGGTATTGAACACCTGGATTGCCGAGTCCTACAATAATTTTCATACAAGTATTATAGCAAAACCAGCTACGTCAGCTGGTTATTTTTTTCGTAAGTGAAGCTTGATTGGCGTTCCCCAGAAATTTAGTTTTTTGATAATTTCTTTTTCTAGGTAGCGCTTATACTGTTTAGAAATCGCCGCCGGATGATTGACTACTAATTCGAACATTGGCGCGTTCGTGCCGATTTGTTCTAGGCCGTAAACTTTTGGTACTTTTTGGTCTAGCATGCGGCGCGGTGGATTCTTTTCCATAGTGTATTTAAGTAATCGATCCAATTCTTCCTGGGACAAGGTTTTATTGCGCGCTTCGTGGATTGGCTTGATGGCTTTAATGATTTCCGCAATACCGTCGCCGGTTTTGGTCGAAGCGAAGAATACGGGCGCGAACCATAAGAAGGGGAAGTGACGGGAAACGTAATCTTGCAAATCTTGCTCATTGCCATCGTATGTATCTATTTTATTGGCAACGATGATTACTCCCTTGGCGAGATCTAAGATTTCTCCTGCAATAATCTGGTCTTGTTTGGTTATGGTTTCAGTGCTATCAATCATAAAAATCACCACATCACTTTTGCGAATGGATTTAAATGTTTGAAATACCGAATATACGTCGGGCTGACTTTGGCGATAGCTTTTGCGCTTGAGTCCTGCTGTGTCGATAAAAGTATAGATTTGGTCTTCGATCGTGGTAGTAACGTCGATGGATGTGCGTGTGGTGCCCGCCAGGCTCGAAACAACTACGCGGTCGGTGTCGACAATAGTATTGATCATGCTGGATTTGCCGACGTTTGGCTTGCCTACAATACTTACTGCAATTCCTTGTACTTTTGGTTCTGCTTTTGGTGAGATTTTTTTGAGTTTATCTGCAACGTAGTCGAGCAGATCGCCAAGTCCGCGGCCTGTGGTAGAAGAGATTGGAAAGATGTCTTTAATTCCTAAACGCTTAAATTCATCGCCGAACTCTCGAAATTTTACCGGTGAGTCGACTTTATTAACAGCCAGGACGACCGGTTTTTTGCTATTGCGGAATTTAACGATTGCCTTGCGGTCTACGCTTGTAGGATCGATCTTGCTGTCTGCCACAAATAAAATTAGATCCGCTTCGGTTAAGGCATGATCGATCTGTTCGGTCAGTTCTGCTTCTAATTCTTGTTTGTTGTTAAAAGTGATGCCTGCAGTATCTACCAAAGTAAAATCAACTCCGTTCCATGACGTGTCTATATACTGTCGGTCGCGCGTAGTGCCAGCAACTGTTGATGTCACTGCGATGCGCTGTCCAGCTATTTTATTGAGAAGAGTAGACTTACCGACGTTTGGTTCGCCGACGATTGCTACGAT
>CAYVGX010000123.1:0-2175 GCA_964451015.1 uncultured Candidatus Saccharibacteria bacterium
CGGAGACTACCGCAGCCTAGCGCGAAATGAGCGAAGCGAATTAAGCGTAGCGTGAGGTAGTCGAATCCCTCCCTCTCCGCCAGAAAAATTATTAATGCAATATCATGAACGAAACCCCTAACACCCCTACCCTAAGTAACGATACAGATAACTATCCTATCCAAGCGCAAATCCCTTACCCACAGCAGTCGTCTCGCCTTTTAGCACTAGCGACTATTATCTTTTTCGCAAAAGTTATTTTACTCATTCCTCATTTAGTGATCACTTATTTCGTTGCACTGTTTGCGGGGATCGCTGCTATTGCCGCACAATTTTTTATTTTAGTAAAAGGCTATTATCCTCAAAACTTATTCGCATTAGTAAAAGGTTTGCAAGTATGGCAACTTCGCCTCAATTCGTTCATGCTAGGATTAACTGATCACTATCCACCGCTTGCATTTGATGGAGCAGATCGCGCACAAGCACTTACTGCGATCAAGAAAGTTTTAGTAGGAATTGTAGCTTTTATTGTAGTCGTTATTATTTTAATCCTATTAGCCAATAATTAAATCATGGCCAAAGAACCTTTGATTATATTTTCCTGGTACGCTCCGGAGTTCAGGTATTATCCCAAAAATCCTGCATGGTATATCACATTTGTAGTGGTAGTTGTTTTATTAGTTATCTATCAAATTTTCCAACAAGATTATTTTGGAGCAGTGAGCCTAATAGTCATTGCAGGACTCATTACAGCATTTGCTCGCCAAACACCTAAACTCATTACCATCGATGTAAGCGATCAAGGAATTCATATCAACAAAGACCTTATTCCATACAACCGCATTCGTCAATTCTGGATTATCAACGACGGTACACACAAAACTCTAAATTTAGAGACTACAGCTTACATAAATCACCTGTTAACAATCGAGCTAGAAGATATTAATGCGGATGAACTGTACGAATTTTTAGCAGACGTACTTCCTGAGCACGATAACCCTAGCCCAACTATTGCGCAGCACATCTCTCATCGTTTCAAATTCTAAATAGCTATACATGATTGGGAAATTGCGATATGCAATTTCCTTTTATGGTCCTGTAGCTCATATGGATAGAGCGCAAGCTTCCGGAGCTTGAGGTAGCAGGTTCGATTCCTGCCAGGATCACCATTTTGTAATGTTAACCATAAACACTAAAATCGAACGACTTACTGGCGTTGGTCCAAAGCTAGCCAAAACCCTAAATAAGTTAGGGATTTTTTATATTGGAGACCTTCTTTATCATTTACCATTTCGCTATCTAGATTTTTCCCAAAAAACTACTACCGATACAGTCGAACAGGGACAACTCGTCACTATCGAAGGGACTATCACACAAGTCTCCTCACGCCGTTCCTTTAGAAGCAGGCTAATGTTTGCAGAGGCAACTTTAGAGGATGATCATGGTTCCATAAAACTGATGTGGTTCAACCAGCCATATATCTCAAAGCAATTATCCGAAGGAGACACAATCATTGCCTCGGGAAAAGTTGAGTGGTATAAACAGTTTCAAATTACAAATCCGTATTTCGAAAAAGTTGAGCCAGGAAGGAATAGTGGCAAAATCTTACCTGTCTATCATTTGACTGCCGGCATTACCAACTTCAGACTGACTAAAATGATCCAGCTGGCATGGCAGGCCATAAGCGATGCATTACCAGAGTATTTACCGGATAGTATATTGCGATCTTTTTCATTAATGGGATTACAGCAAAGCTTGGAAAATCTACACTTCCCTCAGTCTCAATCTACTATCGACCGCGCTCGCTTCAGGATAGCTATTGATGACTCACTGCCGCAGCAAGTCGCAGCAGCACTCAAGCAGCAGTCACTGGAACACAGTATGTCGGCACAAATAGATATTAACCTTGAGTTGGTCAAACAATTTCTTGCACAGCTCCCTTTTACGATTACTAACAGTCAAAAGCGGGCCAGCTGGGATATTTTTCAAGACCTGTCTTCGGGAAAGCCAATGAATCGCTTGCTGGAAGGCGATGTCGGGAGCGGCAAGACATTAGTCGCAGCGCTAGCATGCCTCAACGTAATGCATAACGATTTACAGACCATTATTTTAGCTCCCACTGAAATTCTGGCCAAACAACATTTCGATACTTTTGTGCGTTTCTTTCCTAAACAAAAAAGCCAGATCGCCTTACTC
>CAYVGX010000124.1:0-2147 GCA_964451015.1 uncultured Candidatus Saccharibacteria bacterium
TGGCGAAATAATAATGGAGAGGAAAGCATGTCCGGAGATGTTGTGGCGCCAATTGAGATCTCCATCCATAAAGTATGCTTTAAAGCTAAGCCAGGAAACCTGGGCTATGGTACCGATCAAATCGCCTTGGTTGAGTTCTGGATTAAAAACCGAGACTTGACCGCTGCGGCCTACAAAAGATCCGGGGTGTGTGTAAAAATAGTGAGCGATTGGGGTGATGAAAATAAGAAAGGCAATTCCGGCGACAAGAGCGGGTAGGAAAAATTTTTTCACTTGTTGCAAGCGAGGCTTACTAAAGATATCTATTAGTATTGGCCACACCACTAAGATTGCTACTAGAGGCACCATGATGCGGTAGGCAATGTAAGAATAAAAACCTAAAGCGAATACTGCACCAGTCGCAGCACCTAAAAGATATCGTTTGACGCGAGTCGTTGTTTGGACAGTTGCGACTAAGTATAAAAAAGTGAGGGATGTGAATAAAGGAATCAGGTTGGCACGAAAAGCTGTGCGGGACAAAACAATGTGCCAGGAAGATACTGCCATTAAAAAGCTGGCTAATAGAGCGATCCATGTGGCGCGGTCTTTCTGTTCGGGATTAGCGATCCAAAGCAGGCGGCGCGTTAAATAGAATGTAGTGATAACTGCTAGTAAGCCTACTAATCCTGAGACTACATGGTGCGCAAATGGATTTTTTCCAAATAATTCCACGCTGCCCCAGAGCATGTAGAAAAACAATGCCTCGCGTCCGTTTCCACGTTCATAAAAAGGCTGCAGGTGTCCTTGCTGCATTGAGTTTATGTCTAATCCATTTGCAGCTTCATCTGGGAATAGACCACCTGGCATCTGGTTAATGAGGTAAAATCTAAAAAAAGCTGCCAGGACAATAATGCCTATAAAAAGTAATTTTTGTTTTGTTGTCATGTTTTTTCAGCTATCTGTAGCTGGTTAGTAAGTCTATGATACCCTAGAAATGCCATTGGCATAACCGTTCTGATCAATGCTATACTATTGTATATTTATAGAATACTCTATGATGCAAATTGCTAAAAATACTGCAAATACTAGTGTTTCAGTTTCTGAATTTCAATTTCAACGCTTAGCGACTATCCTATGGATCATAGCGGTAGTTACTTTTATAGTATCACTGATCGCTATTATTTTCAAAGTGATGAACTCATCAGAAGTAGCTACATTGCGATATAATATCATCGTGGGTGTGAGTGAAATTGGCAACCGTTACGAATTGTTTAAATTACCCTTAGCGGGTTTATTGATTGGCGTTGTTAATTACCTGCTGAGTCACTTTAATAAGTCAGATCAAAAGATAGTAGGCTTACTCGCCAGTATTATTACGCTTGTAGTAAATGTAATCATATTATTCGGTAGTTTATTGTTGTTTCAAGTTAACTAATGTTCCGAAAACGCAGCACAACTGAACGCCTGTGGGAAATTATTCCTGGCCTTTCTTTTTGGTCAGTATTTTTTATTGCCATTTTACTGTCTATGGTGAGGCCAGTGTGGGCGGCTTTGTTTATTGTGTGCTTCGATTTGTATTGGGTTCTGAAAGCAGTGAATGTTGCGACGCATCTTATCGCCAGTTACCGCAGATTTCGAGTATACGTCACGTTTGACTGGTTATCATTCGTAGAATTATTGCCCGACCGGAAGCAATTGATCGCGCGTTTCCAAGCAGATTTACCCAATGCTACTAAATCGCTTCAAAGAAAGTTTTATAAACAGCAAATAGCGAGGCTGTCTCAGCCGATTGCAAACGGTATTATAGAGCAGGATTACCGTAATTTTTATCATGTGGTCATCATTCCTTTTGTCGATGAAAGTTATGAAGTTTTAAGTACTACTATCGAAGCTTTGGCAGAAGTGGAATACCCTAAAGATCGTATGATTGTATTATTGGCTAGTGAAGAGCGTGCTGGAGAAATGGCTCAACAGACCGCAAAACAAATCTCGGAAAAATTTGCAAATGTGTTTTTCCGTTTAATCACTACAGTGCATCCAGACGGCTTGCCTGGTGAAATAAAAGGCAAGAGCGCAAACGCAAGCTATGCTGTTCATTCGATTTTGCCGGAACTGGAGCGCTTGCAGATCGCGCAAGATAAGGTATTGATCTCTAACTTCGACAGCGA
>CAYVGX010000125.1:0-2101 GCA_964451015.1 uncultured Candidatus Saccharibacteria bacterium
CTCTCGCCTTTTTTCTTTTATCCTTTTCCTGTGATATAATTAAGAAAACTTTCCTACAGAAACAAAATGTTACATCTAGCCAAATACCTGTTTTACTTAGCAGCTGCTGCAGTAATCGTGTTCTTATTTTGGTTCCTGCCAAAATATTCTTACGTGCAAAAAAATCCCGGTTATTGCGTTAACCTTACTAAACATTTGTACTATTGCGGTACCGAAAGCGATATCGAAGCAGTATTTAATCAATCTAAATGAGACTCACTCACCATCATTATCCAACTCGTAGCGTTATCATTCTGGTGATAATTGTTTTAGCGACAGTATACACCGCGTTTACGCTACTTGCACTACAACAAAAACAACTAAGTCTCAAATCTTTTGATGCTCCAAAAATTGCCTCCACCAGATTAAATACCGATGACTGGCAAACCTACATCGACCGGACCTACCCACTGGATTTACTAGTTCCCAAGGATTGGAAAGTTGTTCCCGATGATAGCTACTCGGGCTTTTATGTTGTAAATTTTGAAACCAGAAATCAAGGCACTGTTAAGGTGTTCATAAGCGACACACAGTTCGCTGGAATAAAGACAGGAGATGGTTTAACATTTAAAACCAATGAAGGCATAGAAGTCACGAAATACGACGAATGGCTCTATACTGCCAAAGTCGATAATTATTATTACACCTTTGATGCGACGCTTGGTATTGATTTACAAAAAGAGCTAGCCGAAATTGTCCGACTAGCCCGTTTCCATTAAATTTGTTCTCGCACCCCTACTAGAATTCCCCACGCGCCGCATATCACCAGCAATAAAAGCAGCGTGCTCGATATAGAATTACTGGATTTAAAAATAAACCCCAGCATTCCAATTGCGAACGAAATTATGCCAATAATGAGGGCATAATTTTTTGATTGCCCTAAAAAATTAATAAATTTATATTTCATAGTATCAAGAGAGATTATACAATAACCCCGCCGCCTAAACAAGTCTTGCCGTCATACAAGACCAGACTCTGCCCGCTGGCAATAGCTTTCTGAGGCTTGCCGAAATTCACCTGGTAATGTCCTTTACCTAATTCTGTGAGAGTGAGTTTTTCCAAATTACCTTGATGACGGAAGCGTCCGGTTATTTTGGCAGGAAACTGCTTAGGCTTCGTGATCCAGTTTACGCTATGAATTTCTATCTGCTTTGTTTCGAGCGCTGTATCGTTCGGATTATTAGTGACGATAAGTCTATTTTCTTTCAATTCCTTCTTTACCACAAACCACGGACCTCCTGTGCCAATGCGAATGCCTTGCCGCTGGCCAATGGTATAAAAGGGAAGTCCTTGATGTTCCCCGATTTCTTTTCCCTCGATAGTCACGACAGGCCCTGTCTTTATTTTCATTTTCTTTTCCTTATATTTCTTTTTGTGAATTTTTCCTTCTTTTCTTATTTTCATGCTTTCCTTTTTATCTGCGTTTGGCAGTTTTAATTTTTTCGCCAGCGCCTTAACTGCAGCTTTTTTCATTGAGCCGATAGGGAACAGTAAATGGGGGAGTTGCGAGTCTTTAATATTGTAGATGAAATAGGTCTGATCCTTAAATTCATCTGTGCTTCTCATCAACCGAAAACCACTTCCCTGCTGGTTTTTATTTTTTTGAGACAACTCATGCACCTGTGCGTAATGACCGGTCGCCATGTAATCAAATCCGTTTTTCATCGCCCAATCGTATAACAACTTAAATTTAATTTCCTTATTACACATAACGTCTGGGTTAGGTGTACGTCCATTTTTGTATTCGGTAAAAAAATAATCCATTACAGTTTTTTTGTATTCCTTTTCAAAATTGAGGGTATGCATGGGGATACCCAAAAACGCAGCCACACGGAGCGCGTCCTGACGATCGGTTAACCAGGGACATTCGTCATATTTAAGACCACTGGTGGATGACCAGTTTTTCATAAAGGCAGCTTCGACTTCATATCCTGCTTGCAAAAGATTCCATGCCGACACTGCCGAATCAATACCGCCAGAAAGCGCCATTAGTACGCGCTTTTTTGTTGTTTTAGTCCCCTTTTTCATATCTTGACTATATTATACAATTATGTTATAATTT
>CAYVGX010000126.1:0-2101 GCA_964451015.1 uncultured Candidatus Saccharibacteria bacterium
CTTCGACTTTTGCGTCTGGATCAATAATAATAATTTTTTTAGCGACCAAAGTATTATTGTCGGAAGTGCCAATGACAGAAATCTTACCTTTAATCTCGCTCGCAGCAGTTACTTCACCGGTCGAACTTACAATGACTGTATCTGGTATAATGGTGAATGTGCTTTTTTCTACTGTGACTTTAGTATCGGTAGTAGTGACAACAATACCTGTGACAGATATTTTATTCGGTAGATCCATTAAAGTTTGTTCATTAACTGTGGCGATTAATTTAGCTAAGTTAATATCAGTTTCTTTAGATTCTGTTAAAGCAGTAGCCGCTTCTGCTTTGGTATCTGAAGATTCGCTAGCTGCTTGAATTAAAGATTTTTGTTCTTTATTGATAGCTACTAAGTTATCGATCAGTTGATTGTTTTCTTGGCTGCTATTAGGATCTGTTGCTATTTGAGAAATAGCATCTAAAGTTTTTTCGGTCTGTTCTGTAAGGTTGTTCAACGCAGCGACTTCTTGTTCTGGGTTATTGGTTTCGATTGCTCGCTTCACTTCTTCTAATCGTTTTTGCGATAGCTCCATATGTAAAGTAGCTAATTTTTTCTGATCAAAAGTGAGGGTAACTTGCGCTCGTTCTTTGGCAGATTTGATAGAGTATAAAACCTGTCCGGGCAGACTGTTTTCACTGGCTTTATTTAAAGTGAAGCCACTGGCCAAAACCGCTAACAATAACAGCGGAGCGAAAGCAAATTTATAGGCTGTAAGAAATTCTGTAAAAGTAAACCAAGACCAGCTAGTGCGTGCATAAGAATGGCGAGGGGTAGGGCGCGGAACAGCCTTATGTGGCATCGCATTAAATGCAGTAACAATAGGGAGAGTCTCGAGCAACTCGTGTTCAAACTTCGGAAATTGCTTCACAATAAATTCAACCGACTTGCCTTCGGCAAGTAGTTGAATCGCACGGTCTAAAATTATTTCAAATTCTTGGTTCATGAACGTGGGGAAATGTTATGCTCGAATAATTCTTTTAATTTTGTAATGGCTCTATGCTGAATAACTCGGATTGCGCCCTCGGTTTTACCTAAAGCTTCTGCTATAACAACGTTATCTAAGTCTTCCAGAAATTTCATCTTAATGACGATTTGTTGTTCTTCTGTTAATTCTGTTAGGAGGGATAGAAGAATTTTTTGATTAAATTCTAAATTGACTGTATCAATAATATTTGTCTCATATTCCAAAATATTTTCTACAGCTTCTATAGGAATATTTTGCTTTTTCTTCCGATAATAATCGATCACGATATTGCGGCTGATTTGGAATATCCATCCTTCAAATGCTCCAATTTTATCTAGCTTTGCAATACTGCCAAATATTTTAATGAACACCTCTTCTGTTAGGTCTTCGGCTGTTTCTTTGTGGGAAACCCGGAAATAAATAAAGCGGTAGACTCGCAAGTAATAAGCTTCATATAATTGAGTAAACGCTTCCTGGTCTCCCTTTTGGGCCCGAATAATTAAAGCCGTAAGCTTGTCTTGTGGAATGTGAGTTGTTTGTGTTTGTTCGTTCATAAAGACGGCTACTTTCAGGCTTTGTTACAGGCCAAGAATAGCTATATTTTACCATATTTTACGGGATAAATTGAAAGCAACAGCCTTGTGCTGTTGCTTGGAACATGATTATTTTTTCCAGCGAGGGGCAAACCTAATCATAAAGGTGTAAAACCAGGCTAGTACAGGATTAATGCCGCGGGAGCGCATGCTCTGATAACACACTTTTTGAAATTCTTTTAAGTTGTCGCCTTCATAGGCTAGTTTTCCATCATGATAGCAGAGGCTGCAATAGAGAGGATTTTCTCTAGTACCTTTGTCTTTGTAAAAAGGCATGAGACAGCTATGACAATAGTTATCTTGATTCATTTGTCGTAAAGAATATTATTAAATTAATTATTATATGTACAGTATGCCAATCTTGTGGGAATACAACAAGTTTCGTTGTGTATACCATAAAGAATGTATATTAAAACGCCAGATGTACTGACGTTTTAATATATTTTTCATTGCACTTTTATCTCATGGATTTTCCCGCCATTTATATCACGGCAAAATCGATGGC
>CAYVGX010000127.1:0-2083 GCA_964451015.1 uncultured Candidatus Saccharibacteria bacterium
CTATGATTTTCATACCCGGGAATAGGACAGGCTGTAAAACGAACCCCGTTTTCAGAAGTTTTATCGGTTGGTTGTTTAAGTTGTTTATATAAATCTATTAAATTTACCATTCTATTTATTGCGTGCTTTGATTTTGTACTAACCATGGTTTACCCATTTTCTCTGGAACCCATAAAGCAAGGGTCCGAATATCATCTGCTACCACTGAACCAGATTTATCCTCAATTCTTAGTTTATGAACCTGAACAATAACTCTTTCTTTATCACCGATATTTCCATCTCCGGGGTAAATATCTCGAGTGCTTACTGGATAGGCTCCTTGGAAAAGAGTTGGGATTCTACCAGTATCACTGACAGTTCTTTTACGGGTTAACCATTCGGCATTTGCGGACTCGCGGCTTATGACATATAAACTACAAGTTTCATCAGGATTTTTTTCTAAATAATTTTTAAGTTGCAAGAGTAGACCTGTATAGCCATATGAGTCTGTTTCACTGGGAATGACAAATTGTGTAAGAAGTTCTTCATATACTTTTTGCAAAGAAAGTTCCTCATTGACTAAGTGCTTTTGAATTGGCTGGCGAGAAGCATGTCCTTTGTCAGGTTGAAATTCAACGGTTTTGATAAATGAATTTACGATTTTGCGATTTTTTTCATCAAGCTCGGATGATCCGTAAGGAGTGCCGGGAGTAAACCATTTATCACTAAAAATATCTAACATGTAACTATCCTTTAGGATATTTCTTCGAGTTGGGTGCAGTCTGTCAGGCATCAAAAAGACTCGTTTCCTTTCCGAAAGTGATTTACCTGTTGAACTGTATTCATTTAATTGCCCTCGAATATCTTCCTCATGTTCCACATACTCTTTAAACGCAAGCTTCAACTGTTGGTCAACAAATATCCTACAATATCCCATGTATTTTGCTTTGTAGCCAAAAAATCTGGCACGTTGCTGCAATGTATCAGCATTTCCCATTCCAATGCCACGCGACATGTAGGTAACGGTTAATCCTTCCACTGTAAATCCTCTATCCATAGCCTGTCCGCCAATAAGAATATGTGAATAGTTATTTTTCCATTCAATTATGGGTGTTGGACCATCTTTTGCGTTTACTTTTACGGGAAGTGTATCTCTGACCGCTTGAAGAAGATATTGAAGCAGATCAGAAAAAGGAGGGAGGTCTTTCACGCTTTTGGATAGTTCTTTGTAAGCGACATCAAACTCTTTTAATAATTCGGCACGATCTTCGTCCTCTGTTTCTAATGTTTTTTCCCATCTATTCTGTATTTCAGTTACCCATTGAAAGAATTGACTGTGAGGGTCAGTATGAAATGAAGGATGGATAAGCATTGAGCGATTATTACGATTGTCTCTGTTGTCGCCTTGAGAAATACCTGCCGCTACTCCTAAGAAAAACACCTGCAATGCAAAGCTTAAGCTGTCTGGTGGTTCCTGCGTTTCAATATCCGTACTTTCGCTAGCAGGGATTGTATAAATTAGCTCTGGATGGTCTATAAAGAATTGTTTCCCGCCTACATATCCTGTCCCCGGAGTCAAAACTTCTGTAAAACTTGGCGACAATTTATCAATTATATTTATTAGCAACGGAGCTTGAGGTGTAGCAGTATATTGTAAAAAGGTGTGGTTGGGAATTTGCGCACATAACTCCATTATTCGTGCATATGTTGTGCTTTCTTCTCCCTCTTTTTTTGCTTTGGTATTAAGACTTGCTTGGTCAGCCTCATCATCAATTATTAAAGTTGGAATTCCTTTTAAATCTAATGCTTTCAGTACCTTTATGAGTTTCTTTAAGTGCGTATGGTTTTTCATGACAGTAATGAGAACTGTTTGTCTATCCGCCTCCGCAACATTTTGGTCTTTCCAAGCAGCGATAATTCTTCGCAGTGCATCCTCACTGTCTTTCCAACTTGGGTTATTGGTATTGAATTGTTGCCAACTTCTGTCAGATCGTTCATCGAGACGTAAATCCTGTTTTAATCTCTCTCCTGATTGACGGGCAAGTGGTACGGATATACCAGCCATAACAATTAGTATTGGAATTTTATTGTCTCGAGCAAGCGC
>CAYVGX010000128.1:0-2049 GCA_964451015.1 uncultured Candidatus Saccharibacteria bacterium
CTGTTCATTTATGGGAAGCATTTGAAGAAGTGAGTAAGATGCCGGTGCGCAGATTTATGCACACATGGACAACAGTACCTGGTTTTCCTAGCGTAGAATTAAAAACCAGCAATAATCACATTTTAGTTTCGCAAAGCAAATTTTCTTTTAAAGCCCATAAGGATAAAACCTTATGGACCATTCCTTTACTGCCGGACTTTGGTATTACAGACCAAAAGGATAATCAAGTATATGTCTTAGATAAAGCATCTAAGACTCTTCCTATTCCAGAAGATGCCGAATACGTGAAGCTTAATAGTCATGAGCCCGCATACTTTGTGACGAATTATTCGGCCAGCGATTTGGCCAAGCTGATTCCCCAAATCCAGGACCGTACTATCAGCTCAGTGGACCGCTTGGCCATAGTACGCAACTGCTTACTCTTAGCTAAAAGCGGAAAAATTTCTACTGAAGTCTTTTTAGAAATTCTAAAATACTATCAGAACGACGAAAGCTATATTGTTTGGGCAGAAATTGCCGGAGGATTCCGCGATATACTCACAACATTCCATGGTACTCAGGGCTACGAATCGATTTCGATATTCAAGAAAAACCTGTTCGTAAACGTCTTGAACAGGAAAGAGGTCGGTTTTACCGAGCAAAAAAAGGAACCGATGAACAACAAAAGTTTACGCGGATTGGCGTATATGCAAGCGGGCATGAGCGGACATAAACCAAGCCTTGCTTTTGCAAAAACATACTTTGCCAACCGCTTAAAAAACAAACACATGGATGCAGAAATGCGCATGCCGAGTTATTGCATAATTGCTAAGTACGGCAGCAGTAAAGATATTGAAAACTTGATAGGACTGTATTCCAAATCTAGCATGGCCCTGGAACAGCAGCAGATTTTATTAGCGCTCACTAAAGTTCCTGCAAAACTTTTAAATAAAAGCCTAGTATTCTTGTTTAGTGATGTGATCAGAGATCAAGACCGTCATTTAGCCTTAGATATAGCTTTAGGCAATCCTGATAATAAGCTTGCGGTATGGAAAGCTATTAAAGACAATTGGCTGCTGTTAGTGCAGAAATACGAGTATGGCCGGGGATTAGGCACTATAGTTGGGGGCTTAGAAAGTTTCAATACTCAAGCCGAACTGGGTGATCTAAAAGCCTTTATGACAAAAATAAATACAGCTACATTTAAACAAGTGCTTAAGCATACTGTAGAAAAGATTGAAGCTAATATTGCCTGGCGAGAACGAGACAATAAAGATTTGCAAAAATACTTAAAAAGCGAGGGTTTGTAATATTTATGCGCTTTTTGTATAATTAAACGGAAATTAACACATTACTATGAAACCATTATTACGTAGATTAACAGTGTTCGTACTGGTTATTTTACTTGGACTTGCAGCAGCATGGGTTGTTCATCCAAAAGGAAGCAAAATCAACCTAAAACCGCTGGGTATTAATTATGAAAAGCAGTTTAATGTACAGTTGGGATTAGACCTAAAGGGCGGGGCACATTTAGTTTATAAAGCAGATTTTAAGGATATTTCCGATGCAGACAAGCGTGACGCCTTAAATAGCGTGCGTGATACTATCGAGCGCCGGGTTAACAGCTTTGGTGTTTCCGAGCCTGTAGTACAAATTCAAGGCTCTGACCAGGTGGTCGTAGAATTGCCAGGTGTAAAAAACGTTGATGAAGCCATCAAGCAAATCGGAGAAACTCCTTTGCTCGAATTCCGCACCCAAGGACCACCAGACGAAAAACCACAAGCAACTGTCGGCCCAGATGGGAAAGTGCAAATCGACCCAACATCATTGTGGAAACCTACCGGTTTGTCTGGAAAGCAGTTGAAGAAAGCAACTGCCGACGTGCAGTCCTCAGGACGTAGCTCTGTAAGCACAGAAATTGTTGTGCGCTTGGTTTTTGATGATGAAGGTACAAAATTATTTTCTGAGTTAACCCAAGCAAACGTAGGTAAGCAGATTGCTATTTTCTTGGACGGAGATATTATTAGTGCTCCAACTGTACAAAACCCAATTACCAATGGAGAAGCAATT
>CAYVGX010000129.1:0-2023 GCA_964451015.1 uncultured Candidatus Saccharibacteria bacterium
GACGTGGAAGATCAGGTTAAAACTTTTACCGAGCTGGTGCGCATCTTAAAACCCGGAGGTAAGTTAATGCTGACATTTGTAAATCCATACTACGCATTTCCCGTTGGCATCTGGAAGCGCGGCATTATCGGCCGACTCTTAATGCGCAAACCGCGGTTACTTGTGCGTCCGTATCATTGGTTTGCTAAAAACAGCCGCAATTTCACTTTCCACAACACGCTCGAATGCTACTTTTATAAACTTTCCGAGCATCTCAATCACTTAAAGCAAGCTGGGCTACAATTTGAATTCATGGATGAATTAGAAAGTAAAGAAGACAGTCCGAACTTTAATCAGCAGTACCGCATGCACCGCTTCCCTATCATTCTCTATGTAGAATATAAAAAATAAGGCGAGAGAACTTCTCGCCTTATTTATTTAAAAACTATATAAAGCGCATAATCAAAATACAGATCAATACAATACCCCCCAGACAACTAAGGATACATAATATTTTAATTGCATAAACCCACATCGCTCGAAAGCCCGATCCTTCTATAGACCCTTCTTGGGCTTGAGTTTGATTATCGCTTTTTTGCTCCTCTTTATATTCCTTGATAGTTGACCATGAGCCAACTGATGTTAAAGCTAATATTACAATCCCAGTGATTAACCACCCAGCGAAATAAATCAATACCAAAATTCCAACTATTGTCCCGATTAAACCGATTAGCATTTTCCACATATCGCCTCCAATCTCCTGTTATTTTTAAAAATACTATAATTCAAAAAGTCCTTTAAGTAAAGACTCGTGTTTGCTTTCCGGATGAAAGCTCAATTCGTCTGCTTTCACAAAAATAAACTTATCTTGCTTAATGCGCGAGAGCTGCAGGTTGCCCAGTGTATGCTCTAGCCATTTACCTGCAGAATTCTGAAAAACTTTTTCTAAAAATTTTTGCGCAAGTGACTGCTTCTCAGTACTTGTTTTTTCAAATACCACATTAGGAAAAAATACATTAATCCACTGCTGATTTGCCTGTTGAAACGCCATAGTAGTGTGCGGGTACACCACTGGCCGCAGCTTGGTATATTCCATGGCTTTGTATAAATTTTTTTCTACATCCACTTCTCGAATGGTTGCCAGATAATGATTCAAGCAAAACCGATTGGCAATTTTATTACCATGCCTGCGTACTCCCAGCACTTGAAAATATACGCTTAAAAAAATTCTTGCGAGCCACATAAAATGTGAATCGGTAATAATAAGTAAATCTATATCCGAAGTAGCACGCGGCAAGCCCAAAGCCTGGGAGCCTGCTAAGCTAATGCCACGGATAAAAGGAATATGCTTTGCGTGGCTGAGCCAGCGGCGGATCAGGCGTTCACGTTTAATTGCAAAATGATAATTGAGCAAGCGCCGCCTGACGAGCTGCTCCTGTCCGAGTAAAAAATAAAATCCATCCTGCTCGCCAATTTTGTGTTCTGATTGCAAATTTTTGAGCTGCGCCAAGACAGTATCTATATGTACGACTGATGGCTTAGCAAAGTCGCTTGCAATTAATTCATACGAATCATCTAAATGGGTTTTCAATTCCTCTACATTGGTAATTAAATACTGCCATATCTCAAAAGCAGTCAATGGATATTGCTGTAGGTTAAAAAAAGTAAGGGTTTGTACTATGCGATCTGCGAGCATCTATAATCCTAAAGCTTCTGTTGAAATTTCTTCCAAGTCACCACTCATGGTTTCTTTATACACGCGCAGTTTGTGAGTAAATTCTGTATCAGAGAGCACATATTCAGTGCGTGCTGTGTCTGTGGCGCGCTTGGCATAATGCATTTTCTTTTCTAGGACAAGCGGCTTATTCTCTCGTTCCAGAACATACCGATCGCCGTTCCGCTCAAAACTCAAAACATCTTTTGTACCTTGCTGCTCTGGGCCGTCCTGGGTTTGTACGAATATATCTTCTGTATACACTTCTACGTCTTCGAATTGATCTTTGGCTAATTCTACAAATTGTTGCCAGCGTTCGTTGTTCATATT
>CAYVGX010000130.1:0-2021 GCA_964451015.1 uncultured Candidatus Saccharibacteria bacterium
TTCGTTACCCTTTTTTTCTATATCTAATAGCGCTTCCCCCACCACACTCTTGATATTACGCCTGCCGCCTTCCAAAAAAGAGAGAATACCACTGTCCGATGCGACATAAATATGAATTGCGTAGTTATTTTTCTGCCCTAAAAACTCTAAAGCCTCCAAGGCCTGAATATTACTTGGGTCCGTTAAAGCAATTTTCAGGTCCCTACCGCTTAATTCGTAAGGGATCATTTTATAAAAGGTACGCGATTCTTCAGGTACCAAATTGAGTACCGCATCATCAATATCAACTTTAGCTAACTCTACATAAGGTAGGTTTAAAAAAGCCGCTTTAGCTTTAGCGACATCTTCATCATCAAGAATCTTTTCAGCAATCAATAGTTGAGCAAGGTCGCGGGGTTCTAATTCGGTCGCGGCCGACCCGTATTTTGCTGATTTAATATTCAGCAATTTATCATGTTGCACTTTATTTAGAAAGCCATGATCTACTAAAAATTGCTCAAATGTTCCCAAAGCAGTTGGTTGTAAATTGGGTTTTTGAGAGTCCATCGGCATGTTATTCCATCATCGATCCAGCAGCTGCCCCAATTTCTGAAGGGGAAACTTTTGGATACGGGAATAAAATTTTATTTTTGTTATATTCTTCTACTTTTTTAAAATCCAAATCGTGCCCATACGGCAAAATCTGATAATTCGCTGCTGGCTGAGAAACTCCCTCTGTAGGCATAGTAATACTCGGTATGCCATGAGAATTTCCACGAATAACCATATATCCCATCACAATAGCACCCCCCAACCCCAATACAATAACGATTATGTAAATTATTTTCTTCATACTATTTCGCTTCGTAAGCGTAGGTTAAGAGTTTTAAATTATAGCGGATAGATCCCTCACTACTGCTTACAGAAAATGATTCAACATCAATAATTCTCCCAGAAGTTTCCAGTAATGTTAAAAAGTTTTTAAATTGCTCAATACTTCCTCCTACAGTCACAGTAACATTAGTAGTCGTAAGAGCACGAGATGCATCATATGGCTTTTCGAGCACAGTCTTATCTCCGGCAACCGTTACCATATCTTCATTTCCTACATTAATTTGCGCTACTTGCATGCCAGAGGATCGTGCATATTCTTCTAAAAGCAAAGCTATTTTTGTTGGACGATTAGACAAAGGCAAGGCTTCATCTACTAATTTGATATTATCCTCGGAAGTCTGCAAATCAGCAACCAAGCGATTAACTGTTTCTAAATCTGCTTCCAAGTTTTTCACCTGGGTTTGCATGGCGTCGAGCTGGGTACTTTTTTCACTCACTTGTTTGTTTTTGGGTAAAACTACAAACCAGCCAAACAATACAACCAAAATAACAATTAACACAGCCTGTAAAACAGGATTGCGCATTTGAGAGCTTTTAGATACTGAACTTATAACAGGACTGTTCATATTATTGGCTTAATAAACCAGGATTAAGGGTGAGTTGTAACCGCATTGTAGTTTTTACTAAATCATCTTGCTGTATTTTTGATAGAGAAACTAGCTTTACGTTAGAAAATTGCTGATTATATTCTGGCAAATCAAAAACCTGCAAATACTTTTCTGCTTCGGCATAGGAAGGAACGGTTACGGTTACATTTAAATGACCTTCTTTGTCTACTTCTATAATAGAATATTGAGCCTGAGTTAAGGTAACCCGGGCCAGTTCTGGCAAAAACTTAGACCAATACAAATGACCAGATAACAATTGGTTAATATGACTCAGCTGCGCTTGGCGGGTCAATAGTTCGCTGCGCTGCTTATTACTGGCAAGAGAATCTTGTACTTTCTGAATTTGTGCCTGGGCCTCTGCGATATTTCGTTGGTTTCTCCAATTAGTCAACTGAAGTATGACACATGCTCCCACTAATATTACTAAAATCAAAACAGCAATACGAAAAATCCAGCGTTTCCCTTCGTATTTTACGCTACTGAGAGTTGATTGGGTTTGTAATAAATTAATGTCTGCCATTTATTGGTTTTTATTTCATG
>CAYVGX010000131.1:0-2021 GCA_964451015.1 uncultured Candidatus Saccharibacteria bacterium
TATGAAAAATAAAAGCTTTTTAATCATTTTAGTTGTGTTATTTATAGGCGTTGCCGTGATGGAAGGCCTGCCTCAGCGCGCTTCAAATTGGTTGAAAGGCGAGAGACAGTGGCAAAATTTCTTATCTAAGATCAAGGCTCCCGAATCTTTACCTGGACCTCTTGAAGGTCCTTTAGATGGCAGCAATCATAACGCCCAGTTAACCATGCAAGGGGTAATAGATGAGACAAATAAGCAGCGCGATCAGTACCAGCAGTTGCCACTGCATACCAATGCGAAACTTAATTTAGCTGCAAAGGCCAAGCTTGATGACATGTTCCGCCAGCAGTATTTCGAACATGAATCTCCTGATGGTAAAAAACCGGCCGACATCATTACAGCAGCTGGATATGAATATTTAATCGTAGGAGAGAATTTAGCGCTCGGCAATTATGAAAATGATCAGCTGTTAGTAGAAGCGTGGATGAATAGTCCTGGGCATCGCGCAAATATTTTGGATTCTAAATTCCGCGAAATTGGAGTGGCAGTTGGTAAGGGTATGTATGAAGGCAAAGAAGTCTGGATGGCTGTGCAAGAATTTGGCTCACCTTTATCGAGTTGTCCAAATATTAGCATGAGCCTGAAAGAGCAGATTGATCAAAACAAAGCAAGTATTGCGGAGCAAGAGAAGACTTTGGCAGAAATAAAAACGCAGTTTGAAAAAAGCAAGTCGAAAAATAACGCCGAATATCAGCGTTTAGTCGATCAATATAATAGTAAAGTGTCTGCACTTAATGAGTTGATCGATTCTACGAAAAATTTGGTCAGTCAGTATAATCAACAAGTCAATGATTTTAATTCCTGTTTAGAACATAATGGTTAAGCATACTTACGTCGCACCTTTACGTATATCTTTAGTTACCACACATCAGTTTTTGCAAGCTATAGCAGAGAGCTTGCAGGACACTCATAAACAAACTTTTGTCACAACGCCTAATTCCGAATTTTTATACGCTGCGCTTACGGATGACCATGCCGAACAGCTACTTAATAAAGCGGATATTGCCATTGCCGACGGAGTAGGGATCTTTTGGGTAGAGCGATTTCTGTCTATACCATTTTATTTTCACAGTAAAGCACTTCGGTGGTGCGAGGCTTTCGTTCAAATGGTAATAAGTGGCGCCCGGGTACTTCTTACGCCACAGTATTTGTATCAAAATATACCTGAAAAAATTACCGGCTCTAATGTCATTTATGATTTAGCCCAAGTAGCAGCACTACATAAGAAGTCTCTCTATTTGCTTGGCAACTGGGGAGACTCTGCTCAAAAAACAGCAGAGTTGTTGCAGCGACTTAATCCTGGTTTGCAGATTGCGGGCTTTTCTAACAAGACTGCAGATGATGCGTCGGTAATTCCTGATATCCAAAAGGCACAGCCCGATCTACTCATGGTAGGATTTGGTCCTATCAAACAAGAGCAATGGATTGTTGACCATTTACCAGAATTACCTGTGCGCGTGGCGATTGGTGTGGGTGGATCGTTCGATTATGCTTCGGGAAATAAAATTGTGCCACCAAAGTGGATCCGTGATATCGGCCTGGAATGGCTATTTCGCTTAGTGACCCAGTTCCGCTTCCGCCGGGTGTACCGGGCTGTCATCGGATTAATTACAGAAACAATAAAATATAAGATTAAGCATTCCACACATGTCTGATTTACAAAATAAACCTGTTCGAACCCGTTTCGCGCCTAGTCCAACTGGGTTCGTTCATATAGGGAATTTCCGTACCGCCTTATTCAATTTTTTATTTTGCCGTCATAACAATGGCGTCAATATTTTACGCATTGAAGATACAGACCAGTCTCGTTTTGTGGAAGGCTCTATGGAATACTTGTTGGACGTCATGGAAACCTTGGGTGTGGTGTATGACGAAGGGGTAGTGAGAGAAAATGGTCGGATCACACAGAAAGGAAGTTATGGTCCTTATATTCAATCTGAGCGCTTAGATGTATACCCGCAGTATATAAAGCAATTGTTGGA
>CAYVGX010000132.1:0-1992 GCA_964451015.1 uncultured Candidatus Saccharibacteria bacterium
ATTACAAGCGAGATGTTCGACAATAAGTTAAAGGAATGTAAAGAAAAGCAGACAGAAATAAATTCAGAAATGCAGAAGCACAATGTCGCCGACGAAAATTATTATATTACTGTAAATACAGTGCTAAACCTCGCTCAGCAGGCTTATAAGATTTTCCAAAGTTCTGAAGTAACTGAAAAACGGCAACTTCTTGGATTTTTACTTCAGAACGCACAACTTCAGGACAAACAGTTTGCCTTTGACCTCAAGAAACCATTTGATTCTATTGCCGATTCTGCAAAGAAATTAAAGTCGGCACAAATGGAAAAGTCGGACAAAACGTCCGACTCTACCATCTGGCTCCCATTGTTGGATGCGTTCAGAACAGTAAATTGGATTGAATTACGGCAAGAGATTAAACTTTTGAACCTCGTTCGATAATTAAAAACCCCGTCGGGCCTAAACGGCTGGACGGGGCGTGTGTGCAAAGTTTCATTTACAAACTACATAATGCAGATATTCTGTGGTCTTTTGGGCAACGTAGTCCCGATTAACGTCCCTGTCGGCCTTAAAGCGATTGTATTCTTGAGTAAAGTAGCCGTATTTGCCTCGTTTGCTCATAATTTCCTTAATATCCTCGTGGCTCATTAAGCCTTCGTTATTGTAGCTTAAAAAGATATATCTAACCTTTGCGTTTTGAACCAAATCATTAAAGACCTTTTTGACTTGTGCACGTGAACAGTAAAGCGATTTTTGATGTTCGTAATTTCTTAACCCAGTCTTGCCGTAAACTTTTGGATTATCGTATTTGGCAATCGTTTCAAGCAGATGATAATTGGTTGAATACTGTCTTTGGTTATAAGGGGGGTCAAGATATAAAATATCGCCCTTAATTTGCCTAACAAGTTTATTTATGTCGTCATTAAAAACCTGATGCTCTTGGTCATTCAGAATCAGCTGCGATGGTTTTAAGACTAACGGCTTTAGAGCCGATTTTTTTAACTGCTTCAAAAAAGCCCCATAAACGGATGCCGTGTTGGCATATTTATCAATTGACTCTAATAAGGATGTTAACAAGAAAAAATACTCATTGTCGTTGATTATGCCATCGTCTTTCCATTTTTGTATTTTTTGCCTAATAGCGTCGCCTTTCATTCCATTTTCATCTGAAAAATACTGCCTTTGGAACTCTTTGTCCTGAGTGCCGCCGATACAATAATTTTCAAAAATAAACCCCTTTTTGCCTTTAAGGCTGGAAAGGTATTCGCAAACAAAATCCTTCCGTCGCTCGATAGGTAATTCCTTCAGCGAGGGCATCAGTTTTTCCAATCCCTTAAATTCCAGCGGTTTATGATTAGCAATATACTGCTGATTTAGAACGTAGCTGTAATACTGAATGTCGTTTGCAATTACGCTATAGCCTTTCTTTTTGAAATGAGTCCCAACGGCCCCAGTTCCAGCAAACAAATCACAAAAGACTCGGCAGTTTTTATCAACAACCTTATCTATGGAATTTTCCAAAAATTCCAGTAATGAAAGTTTGCTCCCAATATAGTTCATAACTTAGTAATTTACTACTTCAAAAACTAAATCGTTTGAATCTAAATGATACTCAATAAATTTTAAGCTGTGGCATCGTCTGGCATTTCTGGAATTAAAATCGTTGAAACTGTCAACTATCTGTCGGTATTTTGTGCTATTTTTATTGTTTATCTTTTTGGAAATTAAGATCGGTTGAACGTCGCTTTGCCTATTCGGGGTATAGTATTGTTCAATCCAATCTATATAACGTTGGATTTGCTTAACATTTATTACATCTGCTTCTACGGCCTTTAATTCAATGGGAATTAAGACTCTTTGGTCATCTGCGACCCTCGATAACATCACGTCAATTCTCTGCATACCCACGCCACAGGAAACCTCGTTACCGAGCCATTCAAAATCTAAAGTCTGGCCTAAAACACAATTGTCTAAACTTTGATTTGTGGCTTGGCCTATGTTTTGAACAATGTA
>CAYVGX010000133.1:0-1988 GCA_964451015.1 uncultured Candidatus Saccharibacteria bacterium
ACCCATAGCAAACTATAGGGTGGTTTTGAGGCTTCATTTCGGTGTAGTTTATCTTAGTAGGATAACCCCAATCATAACTAATACGGCCGCAATTACTTTTCGCAGTAAATTATCCCTTTCCTTCAAAATTATTACGGCTAAAAGAATTGTTATGATTACTTGTGCCTGTCCTATAGGTGCAATTTGAGATGCAGGTCCTTTTGCAAGCGCAAAGTAATAGGCTATCGCCTGAGCTGAGCTGAAAGCACTTAACGGCAGCATTTTTCTCAAAAAACTCTTGCTTGCAAAAACTTTCATCTTTTTGATTGCTTTTGGAAAAATCAGCAACAGAATAATCCCGATAAGAATGTTTACAAGAGCCAAATATGAAAGTGGGTCGGTAGACCGCAAATTGACAACATCAAATACAACAGCGAGCCCATAAAAAAGTACCATTCCAAAAGTGTAAAAAATACCTCTATTGAACTTAATCCCGTGTTTTAGATTCGTCACTATGAATATTGAGAACAAAACAATTACCGTTCCCATAAGTTTTTGAACGCTGAAGCTTTCTCCTAAGAAAAGTAATGAAGCAGCTATTGTTATGAGTGATCTGACTGAGGCTAGAATTGTAACTTCAGATGACTCAAGCAACTGCAGGGCTTTGAAATAAAATATTGTTCCTACTCCCCAAAGAATAGCTGCAATTGGAAAAGCAACAAGACCAATATGTAAAACGGGGAAATGAAAGCCGAAAGTTAATGCAACAACCAAATTTATAAAACCAAGTAGAAAAGCAAAGATGATTGAATACGAAATGGGGTCACTCTTGTCATCTTTCATCAAAGACTTCTGGAGAATATTAGCAAATGAAACAATTACGACGCTAAGAAGAATAAGGAAAAACCAACTCATTTGATAAGTATAACTTATTCATGACTGAGATTAATATTAATGCTGACCGTGCCGGTCGGGACCCGTTTAGTCGTATAGTTCAGATTTTACGATAGATCTCGGTCTCGAACCGTTTCATCAATATAGTTTATTTATATTTGAATTTTCATTTTTGTTTTGAGATTTGTTAATGTTTCATTCTCAAATTCAAACTCCTCTACATACTTCTTCTTGCCCCTTTTATAAGCAAACTGCATATTCAAGTTTGTGTAATGAGATGCTATGTGTATGCTATATTCGTCTGGTAGATTTCCTTCAATAGCCTCAAAAGCTTTTTTCAACACGGTCTGCCATTCCCTATATCTTCTGAAGAAGGGAACTATTTGTTCAATAGATTGACCCTCAAAAGCGTGAAGTTCCTCCTCATCGATGTCATAACTCTTTCCAACATAAAAGTATTTTGATGCATTTTTCCATCCAGAGATCGCACGCATTTGAAAATAGCAATTTGTTTTTTCTTTCCCGACATCTGTGTATAGAGTGATTGTTTCGAAAGCACTATCTGAAGCCCATTCCTTGGAATCTCTTAACGCTTTGTTAAACCATCTGCCCAAAATCTGGTTTGGAGGTAACTTTGGAAAAGAAGAAGTTTTTTCTTGGTTCGTATATTTTGCAACATCTTCTCTCACTTGAATATCTTCCAGGCTTGTTTTTAATTGTGAAATTGATTTTTTAAACCATTTAAAGATTCCGATCACAGAAAGTAAAAACAGTCCAATAAAAACAAAGATTAAAAGTCCATTGTGAGCGAAGAAATCCCAAACTTTTGACAACCCAAATAAAATTAGAATTATTGTTGATACAACACCTGAAAAATCTGCCAGAACTGCCCATATTTTCTTAAGGAAGGTTAATAATTTCATCTAATAGACATAGTCTTAAATGACAAACAACTAAGGTACGGTGAGATACCTGCACGTGTTTGCTGCCGTGCAAGGATTTACCCCAAGAGTACTTGCCATTTCATGGCGGCGCGAACCCCAATCACGCAATTTTAACTTCATTAAAATCGTAAACGTTCCAGATTAAAGACTGAGCTGTCGGACCTGGATTCG
>CAYVGX010000134.1:0-1976 GCA_964451015.1 uncultured Candidatus Saccharibacteria bacterium
CCACTATTGTCTTAGACGAACCCGTCACTCGCTTCCAGGCTGTATTAAATTCCGCTTTCACAAGTCCCCATTGTTTATCGGTATTTGCCGCACTGGACGTAAACCCTGGATCATTAGGCACGATCTTTATTTCTTTTAAATCGGTCGTAACTACCGGGTCGGTTTCGACGTACACAGCAGCAGCACCGAGGCGTAGAGAGATCTCATTTTCGGTCAAGGTTGATTGAATGTGATACACATGCGCAAACTGCGGATCAGTACTAAAAGCAAAGCGCTGTTCCACATCCTCGCTCACAGTACGAAGAAGTGAAGTATCATCCGTAGCAAGTTTTACTACATACTCTTTTATAGATACATCACGTTCGTTGCGAGCAAAAGCTGCACAAGGAAAGACAAAAACTACTGCTATGCATAACAGTAGCAATGAAATGTTCAGTTTGAAAAAATTATTTTTTATAAACACCGCTTAAAGATCGAGCTTTAATTTTTAACAAGTCGATTAACGATTCGATGTATGCTTTCAAAGGTACATGACCTCCGCCGTGTTCTGTCCAGGATACACCTACTTCTTTAATTTTATAACCCCGCGCTAAGGCAATGGTAAGCACTTCCATATCAAAGCCCCAGCGAACTATCTTGACTGCAGGGAAAATTTCTTTGGCAGCTTTATTACTAAAGGCCTTAAACCCTAATTGTGTATCTTTGATTCCTGGCACCGCCAAAAATTGGATGAGCATATTGCTTAAGCGAGACAATAAAATTCTATACAATGGCTGGTGCACTTTCACTAGCTCTGGATTGGTATACCGCGAACCAATCACTACATCGAAGCCTTTATCGAAAAAGGGTAAAAACTTTTCTATTTCTGAAATCGGGGTAGCATTATCGGCATCCATAAAAACAATAATATCACCGGTTGCCTCAGCCATCCCGCGCTTTACTGCCGCACCCTTCCCCACCATAGTCTCCAGAACCACAGAAGATTTCTGTACTGTAGTTTTTTCTAAATTCGCCACCACGTCGCGAGTCGCATCTTTGCTGTTGTTGTCTACTACAATAATTTCGTAATCAAAAGACTTTTTTTCCAAATACTTATCAACGTCTTGCAACGTGAGGGCAATACGTTTTTCTTCGTTATATGCCGGAATAACTACGGAAAGTTTGTTCATAAAATAAAGATTACTTGAAATTCCAGTCCATTCTGGAATCCATACTAATTACTGTTAGTATAGCAGATTCCTTGAGTAAAAATAAAAAAAGCGATCGGAACTAATATCTAAAAGATACTAATTACGATCGCTAGTCTAAATGAAAAGTTTAAAACGGAATTTTTGGACGAGAAATGGTCCCTGTATTTGGGTCTTGCGTTTTAATAGCTGTAATCTTACTGCCTCCGCGTGGGAAATAGTAACCAGCCAAAAAAGCAGCAACCGCGATAGCAGGAATAATCCACTTCCACCAGCCAAGACCTCCGGGTTCAACCGAAAAAGCAAAAACTGAATAACCACACCCATTGAAGTAAATAATTAAATCAGTTATCTTTTTAACTTTCTCAGGTAACATAATTAGTCCTTTAACTGCAGATTTTTGACCTTCTGTTAATTTGACTGATTTGTTAATGAACTCAAACGGATCAATGGCTTTTTGAACATGGAACTCATCTAAACGAGTATTACCCTCAGGGACACAAGGTTTACCTTGTCCCTGCTTGGTGATGATCTCTTTTAATTGAGTCTTACATTCATTTCCCCACGTTTCAGTTATACTTGTTGAACCATCTTCTAATGTTCGAGGTTCGCTAGTAGAGATTAAATGCATTTCTGCATTCATATTTAATGGATCATCGCATGGATTTGGCTGATCGTTATTATCAGGGCAAGTAACGAGGGTAAATATTGCCCCGATTTGCCGTGCCCAATTTCCACAGTGAGCAATCGCTTTGATCATTCCGGTCTTTTTATCTCTCAAAACTACTT
>CAYVGX010000135.1:0-1930 GCA_964451015.1 uncultured Candidatus Saccharibacteria bacterium
TAAGCGTGAAGCCGTCTTCAAGATTAACATTCGTTATAGACCCCTTGTAGACTACGAGGTTGATAGGCTCTACGTGTAAGCACTGTAAGGTGTTGAGCGGAGGAGTACTAATTGGTCGAGCGCACTACGGAAACACTTAGTTGTGCTTATAGAATCCTATTGAAATTGTTGAGAAACAAAAATAAAACCAAAAAAATGGTCAATGTCTTGGTGGCTTGAGCGGTGGGGTCACACCTGTTCCCATCCCGAACACAGCAGTTAAGCCCACCAGCGCCGATGATAGCGTTTACGCAAAAGTAGGCCGCCGCCAGGACAATGACCATTTTTTATTTGGAAAAAAACAGCCCCAATTCAACATCGGAGCTGTTTTTTTAATTTAAAATTATTTCTTTGCTGATTCCATAACCGCCATGATATCTTCTTTTCCAATGTTTTGCCCAACTTTTGCTTTAGCCTGTTTAAGTAGGCTAGAAATATTGTCGTCAAATGGACCATAATAATCTTCGCCTCCTTCACCCCCTACTTCCATAAAAAAAGCATGTTTTTTGTTATCGTTCCAGGTAGGATCCGAAACAAAAGTAGCTGTATGTGATACAAATTTGGTTTGTAAATTTCCAAAATCGATGCTGAAAGAATTTTTCAATGATTTATATTTTTTGAATTCGGTTTCTGAAACAGTTTCGCTTTGGCCAATTTTTTGCAAGTAGAATTCTAATGTTTGGGTAGATTTTTGCGGAATAGTCGGCTCATTGATGGTTTTGGTGCTAGAGTTGGTTTCTGTCGTAACATTCGTAATATTTGCAGAAGTAGTAGCTGAGCGTATTGAATTACGAGGTGTAGTTTGAGTACATCCAGCTCCTGTCAGAAATATAAGACCGCTTAGTAGGCCGACTTTAAAGCAAGAACGTAGCATAGATAATTCCATAAATTATATTTAGTGACTTATTAGTGTCTATAGTATAAATAGTAGGGCTTATTAATGCAATACGTTCGTTCGGTAAGGAGGAGGTAAGTGGAAAAAATCTTTTTATAAGTTTTTACATTGATTTTTTGGCTTTAAATTGATAATCTATAAGTATAAATTAAACAAACATTACATATGGGAGAAATTCCAGTTCATCATGAGAAAACGCATGATAAACTAAAGATTCCTGAATATAATTTTGAAGATGGTTTGCAACGGGCTATTGAAATCATTTCAAGTGTGCTTGAGCAAAAAAAAGTTGTCGTTGTAGCTATCAATGGTTCTGATATTAATGTTGGCAAAACAACTTTGCAAACGGAATTAGGCAGATTTTGTTTAAGAAAAGGTTTTGCTTTATTAAACGGGTCGGATGCGGGCTCTTTGCGAATGAGTGAAGCTGATTTTTTATACCAATTAAACACTTCCTTAGATAATAAGGGAGTTATAATTTTGGGAGCCAACTCACATGGCTTTTCGGTTCCAGAAAATAAAATTCAAGCCGCACGGGAATTTTATGACTATCAATTTAAAGATAAAAAAGGCTCTATACCGACTGAAAAAATTGATCTGTGGATTGGAATATATAGAGATGATAAACCATTTAGTTCTGGATCTCTGGTTGAGCCGAGGTTTCCCTTGGCAGATATTTTAATTAAAAATGAAAAAGCTGTTGATAAATAGTTTTTGCTAATCATTCTTTACTCAGCAGCTTAAAATTGAATATATGTCTGAAAAATATACGTTAATTCAACAAATATTAGGTGAAGATGCCGAAGATTTGTTAAACCACATCTGCAGCACAATCCCCAAAGACCAGCTTCATTTACCAGGACCCAACTTTACTCAAGACATATTTAGTATCTCTGACCGTTCAGAAAAAGTGGTAGAAAATTTGAAAAAACTATTTAATCATGGAAAGCTTTCGGGTACTGGTTATCTTTCGATCTTGCCGGTAGACCAAGGAAT
>CAYVGX010000136.1:0-1895 GCA_964451015.1 uncultured Candidatus Saccharibacteria bacterium
CATGTCGACAGAAGCATCCACGACCCTTACATATTCACCCGCAGCAATGTATTAGGAACTCACGTGTTACTAGAAACTGCGAGACAACTTGGCATCACACGCTTCCACCACATTTCCACGGACGAAGTTTTTGGAGATATTCCTTTAGATGAACATTGGAAGTTCAACGAACACACTCCTTATAATCCTCGCAGCCCTTATGCTAGTTCCAAAGCAGGAAGCGATCATTTAGTTCGCGCTTATTTCGAAACCTACCGACTGCCTGTCACAATCAGTAATTGCAGCAATAACTTTGGGCCCTACCACTATCCAGAAAAGTTTATCCCCCGCTCTATAATACGATTACTCAACGGTGAGAATATCCGCATCTATACCCCAGGCAATCAGATTCGCGACTGGCTGCATGTAGAAGACCACTGCCGGGCTATCGAAGCAATTTTACTAAAAGGAAAAATTGGCGATACCTACTGCATCGGTGGCATGACTTCTGAAATCACCAATCTTGATGTGGCTAAGCAAATCATCGCCATAATGGACTTACCAGGCGATCGTATAGAGTTAGTTACCGACCGCCCTGGCCACGACGTAAAATATGCAGTCGACTGGACAAAAATCAACCACGAGCTCGGATGGAAGCCGCAACACAGTTTTGAAGAATGGCTTGCTAAAACCGTGGACTGGTATAAAAATAACCAAGAATGGTGGCAACCACTCGCTACAGAAAGCGAACAATTTTATAAAAACAAAGGTGAGCAAATATTAAATACATAAACATGAAAATTTTAATTTTAGGAAAAGGCCAAATAGGCCAAGCATATAAAGAATTTTTTACTGCCAAAAATATTGAATCTGAAATTGCAGAAGGTGTAGATATCCGGAAACTAGACGAAGTGAAAAATGCTATCACAACATTACATGCAGATATCGTAATCAATACAGCTGCCAAAACGAATTTGGATTGGTGCGAAATGAATCAACTAGAGTGTTTTGATACCAATACCTTAGGCGCTGATACTGTAGGGAAAGCGTGCCAAGAGTTAGGGGTATACTTAGTTCATGTATCCACTGGTTGTATTCAAGCGAGCAGTACGCCAGAAGAAGCCCATAAAGAAACCGATCCGCCAACCCCTACTTCTTTTTATTCCTGGACTAAATACTGGGCCGACGAAATGCTCATGCTTCGTCATAACCGAGATGGGCTAAAAGTGTTAATTGTCCGTCCTCGCCAACCAGTCAGCGCCATTGCTTCACCACGCAATGCTTTCACTAAAATGCTGACGTACAATAAATTTATTGATACTCCTAATTCCTTAACGGTAGTGGAAGATTTATTAGATGTAACAGCGCAGCTTATTGAAAAGAATGCTACTGGTATTTATAACGTGGCCAACCCGGGAGTCATGTCACCCTATAAAGTAGCCTTGCTATTGAAAGAATTAGTAAAGCCAGATTTAGAAGTAAATATAATCTCGAAAGACGAATTAAATAGCATGACATATGCAAAGCGCATTGATTCTGTCTTGGATACTTCCAAACTGGAATCTTTAGGAATTACGTTAAAGCCAGCTGAGCAACGTTTGCGAGAAATCTTGCCAATTTTCAAAGAAAACTTAGCATCGCATAATGAAGTTTTGGAAAACACCATCAAAGAGACTGAGTATAAATTAAACTTAGTGAAATAAATATATGAAAGGCATTATACTTTCTGGTGGCGCTGGCACGCGCCTGCGGCCACTCACCCGCGTCACTTCAAAACAACTACTTCCGATCTACAACAAACCAATGATTTATTATCCATTGGAAAAACTGATCAATGCAGGTATCACGGAAATTTTAATTATTGTGGCTCCAGACCACTGCGGTGATTACATGAAACTGCTTGGCAGTGGCAAAGA
>CAYVGX010000137.1:0-1891 GCA_964451015.1 uncultured Candidatus Saccharibacteria bacterium
CCGATAACAACTTTTTTATAAGAACGGCGTTTCGGCAAGGTAACCAAATGTCCATCCTGATTACTTTCAGGAGGAATGAAAAAATTATTTTGTGATTTAGGCTTGGGAATTTTTTCTGAAATATCTGAAACCACCGGCTTATGGCGCAAAATTCTTGCACTCTCTACAACAGGAGCGCTTACAGAGCGAGGCTTTGTCGCTTTTCTTTTAACAGGTGTAGATTTTACCACTGGTTTAACTTGTTCTTCCACTGCTGACTGGTCTATCATCGGAGCAGACGTAACGCGCGGTTGACGAATGTCAGAAAAAGACCCGCTGGGACTAATGCGCGGTAAGCGCTTTAATGGAAATCCAGCCTCGCGCGCATACATCTGACCAGTTGGATCCATGGTCAAGACATACACTTTATTCTTCAATACATCTACCTGCTTCTTGAGTAAGCGAAGATTAATACTGTCTCCCAGTAAATAGCTATCTTTCGGAATTACCAAAACTACATCTTCGCCTTTATGGGCTTTGATTTTAGCAGTTGTCTTAGCAACATCATCTTCTAAATTGAGGTAAATTGTCTTCATTTCGTAAGGAAAAGTAAAAAACGTACTTATATTGTACGTTTTTTTGAGTTCTCTCGCAAATTACAATAAACCTTTAAATTGCTCTCGTTTGGCAAAGGAGATATTCTTACTATTTTCCACTTGAGGCTGGTCAAACGGGTTAACACTCCGCAGCCAGCTGCTATACACAGCAAACATTTGCCAAAATGCTATCGCCTGCCCTACTTCTTTCGAATTGAGCTGCTCTAACTGCATATCAACCAAGGGAATGTTATGGACTCTAGCATCTTCTAGAGTTGCTTCCCGTTCAAAGTGTATACTGCTCTGCAAGGGAATGCCGTCGAGCACGGCGAGCGTACTGCTCTTGAGAGGAATATCTTGCAGATTTTCGGGCACTTTAGTTATTAACTGTTCTCCGTGCTGTTCCGTGCTGATAAACCAACCAGCAATATTTTTCCGTCCGCCAAAAAATCTTTGATTTGTATGATGCTGACTTTCTGGCGCTTCGTGCACAAAATACGTTTGACCCTTACCATCCTTTCCAAAACTTTCATGACACAGCTGCACAATGAGATTGCCAAAATTAATTAACTCATGAGAATAGATCGGCATAAATACATCGCATACCCCTTGGTCTTCCAGTTGCATCATAATGCTTGCAGCTTCGTAGGCCGGATTGTTTTCCGAAAATGCTTGCAATAACTCCTGGCCGCCATCATATATACTTTTCGCGTCGAGTCCGCATAACACAGCTGGCAACAGTGCCACTTCGGTAAAGCCTGTGTACCTTCCGCCGATACTAGGATGCACTACTATAGTTGCATTCATGCGGTGCGCAATTTCTGCAAGCGGCCCCATACTGCCTGTAACAAAAAGCAATGGATAATAAATGAAGTGCATCAATGCTTCAAGCTGCGTGACCGTTTCGCCCGATTTACTAATCGCAATTACCAATGTATTAACTGTTGAGACTTTCTTTTTCACCTCTGCGATATACGCGGGGTCAACTGTAGAAATAATGTAAACGGTTTTCTTGCTTTCAGACTTCAGCACCTCAAACATAGCCGCAAAGCTAGTTACACTGCCGCCATGACCGATAACCACTATGTTTTCGTATTTAGATAATTGAGCAGCGAGCTTATTTAGTAGTGCAAAGTCGGGTTTGTAATTCACAAAGTTCGGCACTTCTGCAATTAGGGAAGTATCGAATGCGTGTGAGCTCGGTGTATTGTAATAATTAATTTTCATGTATTAGTTTTTGTTTCTTAAGATCAGTTTTGATACCTCTACACTCCTATTCTATAACTGCTTTAATACGGCGCACACCGGCAGACACA
>CAYVGX010000138.1:0-1879 GCA_964451015.1 uncultured Candidatus Saccharibacteria bacterium
GCGAAGCGGTAGACTTAAGCAAAGAAAAGAACTTCTTCGAAACCCGCGTCACCGAGTACCAAACTGGTGGTACCTTGGACTGGTAAAGATTATAGAAATTTGGGATGAAAATTTCATCCCATGATTCTGTAATTTTGTGTTACAGATTTATCATTAAGTTTTTCATACTATGACAAACTTATTGAGTGGTTCCTTGGATCGCTAGGTTGTAGTTAAACCTAGACATTCTAGGAGGGAGTAAGTCAGTAGAATAAGTGAAAGAGAAGAAGAATAAAAGTTTAACAAACTATTATTCCTATCTTGTGAGGAAGATAAAACTAATCAACTAAATAAGATTGCATCACGATCGATCCTTAATGACTGAAAGTAAAACCTCTGGTTGTTCCAGAGGTTTTATGATTTTGATATAATTTTTGTATATGGAAAACATCGAACAATTTATAGCTTTAAAAGCTGTGATTTTTTACCAGGGGAAAGTTTTATTATTACGAGAAGGTGATTATGCAGCAAATACAAGTGTGGGAAACTGGCAATTCCCAGGCGGGCGATTGGACCGAGGTGAACATTTTCAGGACGGTCTTATAAGAGAAGTAAAAGAAGAAACCGGTCTTGATATACAATTTGGTAGACCATTTTATATGGCAGAATGGTTCCCTAAGCCTCAAGGGGAAGACTGGCATGTAGTAGCTGTATTTATGATATGCGAAGCTAATACAGATATAGTAACTGTATCCGAAGAGCATGATGCGTATCAGTGGATGAATCCGCAGGATGTACGAACTTTGCCCAATACTTCCGTAGGTATTAAAGAAGCGGTGCAGGAATATATGAATTATCATGCCCCCAGAGTATAATTTCCACAGTATTAACCAGCGGATTGGAGTTGTACCAAACTCGTGGCCATTGGTGCCTGACACGTATTCCGAAAAGAAACGCTTAGAATTGATCAGACTGGCAGGTTTCGAAATAGTGCAGGTAAATCCTATTGAAATGGCCCGTCGTGTGGTGGGTAAGGCAGGGTATAAACGCATAGTCAGTGTATCTTATGCCCCTGAAATATTTAGCTGTACTAGTTTTGTGCGCTGGGTCTACGCGCAGTGGGGGATAGAATTGCCGGTTTTTGCAATCGATCAAAGTAAATGCGGTACAGAAGTGTCTATATACAATTTAATGACAGGCGATTTTGTATTTGCCAAATGAAGATTGCCGCAATATGATCTCGACCCATTGCAAGGAGTCGGTCATGTGGGGATAATAACAGATCGCGGTACTGTTTTGCATACTACGAATCTGCACGTAGATCAGCCAGCCGGCTTAGCTGAAACTTCCTTTCAACACTTTTATAAGAATGAAGAATATTTTCGCACTGCCCGCCGGATTTTGCCTTTGGGCGGGTTTTATACATTAGCTATTCCGAAGGATATGGATATTCTGTGCAGTAATGATGTACAGAGAAAAATACTGCAGTATCTCGCATAAAAAACTGGATTGCTCCAGTTTTTTTATTCCGTGTGTATCTGCTCTAAATAAGTGTAGGCCTGCTCTTTTAATGCAGTGTTTTTTAATAGGTGAGGGTCCAGTTTTAAAATCTCTTCAGCGATAGCTTTAGATGTCTGCAGTGCTTTGATGGTAATAAATTTGGGAAACCGGAAATGGAAACCGCTTTGGTCGGTGCCAAATAGGTTACCAAAACCACGTTGCTGTAAATCGAACTCCGCAAGTTTGAAACCGTCATTATTTTTTTCGAAGATGTGCAAGCGCTCAGTTTCTAAATGATTTTCTTCAGTGGTAAAGAGGTAACAATAACTTTGCTTGTCACCCCGGCCAACTCTTCCGCGCAATTGGTGCAGCTGTGCTAAGCCAAAATTTTCTGCGCCCT
>CAYVGX010000139.1:0-1836 GCA_964451015.1 uncultured Candidatus Saccharibacteria bacterium
TACTTCACCCCTAAAAGTTGCAGCATTGACTCACTGTTCACACCATGTTTATCAAAAACGACAACTGAACGGTCGGTTGCTCCAATAGTTCCGGAATGAGCTGATGAAATAAATTTACCATACCGATATTGATACACCGCATCATATCCTTCAATAAGAGATAGTCCATAAGTGACTCCGACTTCCCCACCGAGATTGCCAAATACACGCCCATGATTCCTGAGAGTAAGCTCTTCAAGCTTAGTAACGACATCAGTCTTGGGATAGAGGTACGTGGGAGACTCAAATGGCATCCATTTTGAGGCGTAGCGATATCCATCAAATCCCGCAACAAATACGAGGACTAACACGATATATTTCTTCAAAGCGTGTGGCACAACAAATCCCACAAATACTAATCCCAAAAATAATGAAGCGATTGTCATAGGAAGGATACTATTATGAATTGCGATATTTACTTTATCTCCAGGAACTAAGATATTTACTCTAGTAAATATTCCAAGTACGAAGAGCACACCCATGATCATTCCTATATAGGGAAGAATTTTCTTCATGAGCCCGGATTTCCACAGACGTTGTATCTCTTCGAGCCCATATGCTGATAAGACAGAGAGAGAAAAGCTCATGAGAACGATAATCCGTGATGCAGAGCTCGTAGAGAGTACGGGGATGTGAAGAGCAAATAAAATTTGCGTTAACGGAGATTCAAAGGCAAATAGGAGTGTTATTAACGCTGCCATTCCAAAAAAACGCACCGCCTTTTCTTTGCGGGCAGAATACAGGGCAAATAACGCTGATAGAAGTGGAATAACGCCTATGTAGCTCGCCCACTCTGCATAATGGCCAAACCAATCATTTCTTGTGACGGGATTCCCATAAAAATCCGGGGAAAATATAGTTACAAGATATTTCCAAGGGATAATTTCTCCTCGTAAAAATAGACTGCTCCGCACTGCCCCTGTGTAACTATCAAGAGATGGAAGCACTTGAATTGCCGCAAGACCAACTCCAAGAAGGATAGCAATCAGTGGTCGTATTCGATCTTCTCCCTTGGAAATTGATGCGATACGAAAAAATATGGCAAAAATCGCACTAAAGAAAAGAACATAGAGACTCATTTGAAAATGGCCGGAAACAAATGACCACCATATACCGAACGAACATAAAAGGATGTACCGATATTTTTGTGTCTTCCAAAATTGCGTTATGGCATATAAAACAAGCGGAAGAGAAAGAACGGCATACCCAAGTGTTCCATAGGCCATCCATACGACCATAAACCCACAGAACATATATGCAATACTCGATAACAGTGCGCTTTCTGTAGTTTTTTCTAATCCATATTTAACAAAAAGATACATACAGATCCCGGCAAGAAGGGGCTGAAGGAGAATTAAAATGCTCCATGCATGAGTCATGGGTAGAACAAAAAAAAGAAGGTTCATCGGGGAAAATACTGCAGATTGATAATTAGCAGCATGGGGTGTTCCGGAAAAACTATAGGGATTCCACAATGGTAATTCGCCGTGTTTCCATGAGTTTATAGTCAGTGTCTTCCAAGGGAAAATTTGAGTAATGACATCCGGCATCGCATTATTTTTAACCGGCATTGCATACGTCTGGCTCCACGGAGTAAAGAATGTGACTAAATAGGTAGAAGGAAAAGGGACATTGCCCTTACGAATATACGGCAGACAAAATAATACCCAGAAAAAAAACAAAACAAATATTGGCCAGAGTCGTGCTATGCGTAATATTAGGTCGTTTTTTGTTGTTTTTCCCATAGTTTAGCGTAGGTAATAAAGTAGCTAAATGCTTGAAAGAGACTTTCAATCC
>CAYVGX010000140.1:0-1805 GCA_964451015.1 uncultured Candidatus Saccharibacteria bacterium
ACGTCTCTTTTTTAGTAATACTGTCTGGAGAGCGAATGACGCTGTAATACGGTTTACCGATCTTTGCAATATCATTATCAGAAGGCTCGTTTGTTGCACTATCTGATCCATTAGCCTGATGATAATAGGTTTCTGTGACCCGAAGCGGCGTAAGATTAGCACCCGATTCTGTACTGGTTACTTTCTGAAAACCAGCAAAGCGTTTTTGTTTTGTCTGACCATCGGCCACATAGACACCTTTGTTATAACTATAAGAAGTAACCATAGATGGCTGTCCAAAACCAATATTTTGAGTAGTTATTTTACTTACCACGCTCATAGGAGCAGAAGAAATTTCATTTCCATTGGTTGGGCTTGTAGCATATTCAATAGCAGTTTCTGCCCCCAATGCAGTAGTAATTTTGGTGAGACGATTCGGGGTCGCTTGTTTACCCATGTAAACTTTGGATGCATAAGAATTAGATCCATCCCAGTTAGTACTTGCTGTAATCCAATCTAAAATACCGTCTGAATTGATGTCTAAATATTTTGCATAACTGGGTCGGCTAAGCGGAGTCCATAGATTGCTTCCCCCGCTTGGAGTTTGTACCCAGGTACTTCGCCCATCATTGATTGCGCGAACTTTCCCTGCGTTACTACCTGCTGTCACTTCCCCTACAACATCAGGTAACCCATCAGCAGTTATGTCCAACAGTAAGCCAAAATAACTTGCTGTATTATTAGTAAAATATAAATATACCGGATCCCAGGTGGTGTTGGTGGTACACGGTGGTACCGCAGTAGGATTAGTCATAACTAAACCACTGCCATTATTTATATACACTACAGAACATTTACTTGATCCGCTGTAATATTTAAAGCCAATGAAGTCCATAAGACCATCGCCATTTATATCTGCCAATCCACTGCGGTCCATTTCGCTGGTTGCTACTGAATATGCTGCATTATACGCAAAACCCGCACTGGTATTAAGAAATACGCCGTATGTTTGATGGAAATAATCTAGCAAGCCGTCACCATTAAAATCTATTAAAGTTTGATAATTACTTGCAGTATTTGCACCTCCGCATTGTGGATCGATAATAAAGCTAGCCCCTGGCGCAGCTGTAAACGTATAATTATTCGATACAGTCCAACCATTACCATTATTTAAGTAGACCTTGAAGCGCCCAGTACCCGTACCTCCAAACCAGACAATATCATTTTTACCGTCACCATTAAGATCGGTTAAAAATGAGTTGATTAGCATAGACATACTATCTGCCGCATTAGGACCACATTCTGCCTCTGGTACATAATTTTTCATAAGCCAGGTATCGGTAGTATCTTCTACAAAAGTAGAACCTGTATTTATATAAACATTATCCTGAGAAGGGCTGTCATGAAACCATCTTGGATGCAAATCTGGTAGTTTATCTCCATTCACATCCACGATCGCATAATAAGGGCCAATGTCCCAGGGTGGCAAATTCCAACTTGTTGTAGAATCAACAAAAGAAGCGCCAGTGTTCGTAAGTAAATATTTATACAAATTGCTGCCTACTTGATTAGAAACTAAAATATCGTCGTATCCGTTATTATCAAAATCTGCAAAGGAAATATATTCATATAAAGAACCGTCAACGTTATTAAGGTAATTTTGCAAACTATGTGTCCCCTGTTCCCAACCGGGAATTTTTGAGGAGTATGTAAAGGAAGTAGTATCATTAAACGGCTGACTATATTCATAAGTCGCTAAGCTGGTAGTTTTAGTTATACTGGACAACACTTTTTGTTTTAAAAACTGCGCATCAGTATAATTTGTG
>CAYVGX010000141.1:0-1775 GCA_964451015.1 uncultured Candidatus Saccharibacteria bacterium
TCTACTATCCAAGAATCCTTAACAGAATGGTCTAGAGCTCCTGAAAGACTAGCTGAAATTGCTAAAAGTGTAGGTCTTAAAGAAGAAGACATGACGCGGGCGCTTGAAATTTTAGAAGAAATTGCTAAAGATTATGCATATACTGAAAGTCATTTATTGCACAAAGATTACAGTACGAAACATTTCTTAGTAAAAAACAATCATATAAATGGAATTATTGATTTTGAAAATGCTAAAGCTGGTGATCCAATAGAAGAATTTGCTCGATGGCACTATTATTTCAATGATGAGTATCCATTGGAATGGCTGCTTGAAGGTTATCCAGACAAATCTAGAATCAACATTCCTGACTTTGAAAAGCTGATGCATGCTTGGAGAATCAACTTCGGTCTTGGTGTTTTAGATTACTACGAACAAGACAATAACATCAACGGCATTAATCACGCCAAGAAAGAACTACTTAAAGATTTAGAATATTTTTCATAAATTTTATTGTAAAAACTCTATGCCATTAGGGTTTTTATTTTCCTATATAAACTATAATATTCGACATCAAAGTTAAAATATAGTAAACTCACGCTTATGAATTACGGCTTTTGGAAAAAGTTACCGAAACCTTTCTTCGCCCTGGCGCCCATGTACGACGTCACCGACGAAGCGTTTCGCCACATCATTGCGACATACGGCAAGCCGGATGTTTTTTATACTGAATTCACTTCCACCGACGGCTTGCAAAGCGCAGGGCGCGAAAAACTTTTACATCATTTACAATTTTCCGAGATCGAGCATCCAATTGTAGCTCAAGTATTTGGCGCTAAACCGGAAAAGTTTTTGGAAACTGCAAAATTAGTAAAAGAGCTTGGCTTCGACGGCATGGACATTAACATGGGCTGTCCGGATAAAAATATCATTAAAGGCGGCTCTTGTGCCGCACTATTCCGTACCCCGCAATTAGCCAAAGAAATTATCCTTGCTTCTAAAGAAGGTGCTGGCGATATGCCTGTTTCCTGTAAAATTCGCATCGGCGATACTAAAATAGATTGGGAACAATGGGTGGCAACACTATTAGAAGCACAGCCTGCAACAATAGGAGTTCACCTGCGCACCAGAAAAGAAATGAGCAAAGTGCCAGCCCACTGGGAACTCATGCCAGACATAGTAAAATTTATCCACGATCAGACTACTGAAGAAACTCGCCCGATCATCATTGGTAACGGCGATATCGAAACGCCTGCTGCAGGGCGAGTCAAAGTTTCCGAAACAGGATGCGACGGCATCATGATCGGCCGCGGCATCTTTGGCAACCCGTGGCTGTTTGCAGAAAAAACTCCTACAGAACAAGAGCGCATGAAAGTATTAATAGAGCACATCACACTCTACCAAAAATTATTCACTGGCGTTAAACATTACGATGTAATGAAACGCCACTTCAAAGCTTATCTCCATGGATCAGAACAAGCCGCCGAACTGCGCACAAAACTTTACGAAACTAAATCCTGCCAAGAGGCTTTAGACATTCTAAAAAATTACACAATTTAAAACACCTCACAGAGGTGTTTTAACATGGTGGCCTCGGCTGGGATCGAACCAGCGACCTTGGGCTTAGAAGTCCCCTGCTCTATCCAACTGAGCTACGAGGCCACGAAGACTAAATTACCTATCTATTATATAAAACTATTTATCAATTTCAAAAAATTTTTGTTTAGCTGTGCGTCCGGCAATTAATCTAATATTCATTACTGGGACTTTGAAGAATTCTGCCAATGCCTTGATAA
>CAYVGX010000142.1:0-1770 GCA_964451015.1 uncultured Candidatus Saccharibacteria bacterium
AAGCAAGTTGATGTGTTAGTGTGCCCGTCTTCACCTAACACCGCATTACCATTAGGAAAAGCTGCTAATGATCCTTTATTCGGATACATCGCCGATCAGTTAAATATTCCAGGTTCTTTGGCAGGACTACCAGCGCTGTCTGTTCCATGTGGTTTTGATCAAGCTCGGTTACCAGTCGGTCTTCAGATTATCGGCCCACAGTGGGGCGAACAAAAAGTATTTAATGTTGGTTACGCATATCAAAAGTTAACCGATTTTCATAAACAACATCCTGATATTTAATATGAAAGATTTAAACGGCTACAAACCAGTTATTGGATTAGAAATCCATGTGCAGCTTGCTACAAAGAGCAAGATGTTTTCGAGTGCGCCAAATAATCCAGAAGAAAAGACACCAAACACAAATATAGATGAAGTGGTAACAGCAGAACCGGGCACTCTTCCTGTATTAAACCAGGAAGCTGTGCGCCTTGGTGTCATGGTCGGCTTAGCGCTTAACTGCGAAATCCCGGAATATTCTAAGTTCGACCGTAAGCATTATTTTTATCCCGATCTTCCAAAGGGCTATCAGATTTCTCAGTACGATGAACCTATTGCTCAAAACGGTTATGTTGATGTAGTTATTCCAGCAAATGATGAGCGTGAAAGTTATACCAAACGAGTGCGTATCACTCGCGCGCATTTGGAAGAAGACGCAGGTAAAAACACTCACCCCGATGGCTTGCCTTATTCTTTGGTAGATTTAAATCGCGCCGGATGCCCGCTGTTGGAAATCGTGACTGAGCCAGATATCGAAACTGCTGAAGAAGCACGTATCTTTTTGCAGGAGCTGCAGAGAATTGTTCGCTATGTTGGCGCAGGCTTAGCCGATATGGAAAAGGGGACTATGCGCTGCGAGCCAAATATTTCCGTACGCAAACCTGGTGAAGAATCTCTTCCAAAGTATAAAGTGGAAGTGAAGAACATTAATAGTTTCCGTTTTGCCGAAGCTGCTATTAATTACGAAATCCCTCGCCATATTGAAATGCTGGAGAATGGCGAGATGCCAAAACAGGTTACCATGGGCTGGAATGAAAAAACCAACGCTACTGTTGAACAGCGGAGCAAAGAAGAAGCCAATGACTATCGTTATTTCCCAGAACCAGATTTAGCGCCAATGCATTTTACTCGCGAGTTTGTAGAAGATCTGCGCGGGAATTTGCCAGAACTACCTTCTGCTAAGCGTGTGCGTTTCAAGACGGAATTTGGCTTAGATGAAGCCAATATCGAAACTCTGCTCAATTGGAAAGAGCTTAATGAATATTTTGAAAATGTGGTTTCCGAAATTGACGCATGGATAAAAGCTGATGGAGGTGGTGACCGGGCAAGGTTAATTAAGCTTGCTGCCAATTGGTGTTTGCAGGATTTTTCCGCAATGTTAAATAGCGCGTTAGCTAATCCGTTAGAATCTAGAGTTACTCCTGAAAACATGGCGGAAATGGTAAAACTTATTGATAGCGGAAAAATTTCCGGCAGTGCCGCAAAGCAAGTATTCAAAAAAATGTACGAGACTGGCGGCGAGCCAGATACTATCGTTGAAGAGCTAGGTTTATCTCAGGTGAGTGATGCGGTAGCAATTGAAGCTGTGATTACCGATGTTATTGCTAACAACGCAAAAGCCGTAGAAGATTATAAAGCAGGTGCGCAGAAATCATTTGGCTTTTTAGTCGGGCAAGTTATGGCTGCCATGAAAGGCAAGGCTAATCCTAGCGTAGTGAATGAACTGCTTAA
>CAYVGX010000143.1:0-1683 GCA_964451015.1 uncultured Candidatus Saccharibacteria bacterium
TGGCAAAACTGATCAAAGACATGTACACATACCGGCAAAAAATTCATAAGCAAGAGCAACGACTGCGCGACGCCAAAGATTCTGAATAAACCTTATGCCAATCTTCTTACAAATGTTATATAATTAATTTTACACTTATGCGATCTATAATTATTTGTGGCTCCATATCTGCTGCAGATCATATTTTACAGATTCAAGAGACACTTGAAGCCAAAGGTTTTGATGTAGAAATTCCATGGGGAGTTAAAAAATATCGGGATAATAACTTTGTACATGTACCAGAAACAGAGCGTGCGCAAGACAAAGCAGACAACGATCTTATCACCCGCTATTATGAACTCATTAAAAAATACGATAGTGTATTAGTGGTAAACGTTGAAAAAAATGGTATTCCAGGATACATCGGCGGTAATACATTTCTGGAAATTGGATTCGCTCATGTGCTCGGCAAAACAATTTATGTTCTCAACGATTTGCCTGAAGTAGGATATCTAGATGAATTGCGGGCCATGAAACCTATTATCCTGCATGGAAATTTAAATGCTATTCATTAATATTACACTGGACTATTAAGTCCAGTTTTTTATTTTGCTATACTATACTTACTTCACATTATAAGTCGGGCATTCTGTTCTGGCTTTGTCATTAACCACAATTCTATGAAAGGTTCTTACGTAGACGGCTTTCTGCTCGTCGTCCCAAAAAATAAAGTAGCAGACTACAAAAAAATGGCCATGATTGGCAAAAAAGTATGGATGAAGCATGGCGCCCTAGATTATAAAGAATGCATGGGCGAAGATTTGAGTCCTAAAATGGGCGGCATGAAAGCGCCTAGCTTTACTACTATCATCAAAGCAAAGCCCACCGAAACGGTCTGGTTCTCTTTTATTGTTTTCAAGTCTAAAAAGCACCGCGATCAAGTCAATGCCAAGGTTATGCAAGACCCGGCAATGAATAGCGAAAAATGGAAAGATTTTGAAATGCCAATGGACATGAAGCGCATGTATTATGGCGGTTTCAAAGTTGAAGTCGGCGCCTAGTTACACATTAAAAAAGCTAAAGCACAGTGCTTTAGCTTTTTTGTCTGTGAGGGCAGCCCATCCAGCAGCACGGGCGACGCTCGCCCCGCGACATTTTGTCTTTCATAATACGTAAGCGCCGTTGCCGGGTTTCTAGTTTGGCAGCGTTTTCTATCCAGCAAATCCATTCATTGCGAGCCAGCACAGTTATATCTTCCCAGAGCGCATGCATTTTACTGTTGGCCAACAAAATTTTCTTCATGTCTGCAGGTGTTTTATGTACCGCACCGGCAGAAACTTTTCCTGTATTCATATGTATAGTTTAGCAAAAACTCTCATTATGTGCTGAAAAAATATGATACGCATGGTACACTAACAGCACATCATTAACTTTATTTTATGAAACCTTTTATTACCAACTTATGGTTTGACAATCGGGCCGAAGAAGCAGCGAAATTTTATACTACCGTCTTCAAAGATGGAAAAATCTTACACACTACATACTACCCCACCGATACACCTTCACACAAAGAAGTGGGTAGCGTTTTAACTGTAGGCTTTACAGTAAACGGTCAAGAGTTTTTAGCCTTAAATGGGGGTCCACTGTTCACCTTCACCGAAGCTATTTCTTTTATTATCACTTGCGACACCCAAGAAGAGATAG
>CAYVGX010000144.1:0-1681 GCA_964451015.1 uncultured Candidatus Saccharibacteria bacterium
TGCAGTTCCAGAATCTGAGCAATGCGGCTGGCTGAAAGACAAATTCGGCGTATCGTGGCAAGTCGTGCCAAAACAATTAAGCGCGTTACTATCCGGACCGCATGCAAAAGAAATCATGGAAAAATTCCTGCCCATGAAAAAACTTATCATCGCAGAGCTGGAGCAAGCAGCCCATGAATAAGAGCAATTTGTCATTCGTTTCAATAGACAGCTATATTAAGGCCCAACCCAAGGCTGTGCAACCTTTGCTTAAAACCATGCGGCAAACCATACAGTCTGCCGCGCCACAAGCAACAGAAGCTATAAAATATGGCATGCCCACTTTTGTCTATCATGGCAATTTGGTCCATTTTGCGGCAATGAAAAACCATCTGGGATTTTACCCCGCACCTAGTGCTATAAGCTTTTTTGCTCAGGAGTTGAGTAAATATAAAACCTCCAAAGGTGCTATTCAGCTGCCGTTGGACCAGGCTCTACCTTTGCCTCTGATTAAAAAAATTACTAAGTTCCGCATGAAAGAAAATGAAGCCAAAATAAAAAACAAGTAGAGTACACAAAACACCAGCCGGAAACTGGTGTTTTATTTTAGTTAATTAATTATGTGATTGTGAGTTATTTTACTGTTGGTCAGGACGACCGCCAAAGCCCTGGTCTATAGGTCCCCCGTGACCCATGCCCATGTTTGGCCTCATATATTCTTCTGGAATATTGTTGTCCTGTGCCCACTGCTTTATTTGTTCAAATTTTTGCTGCATCACATCATGACGCTGCGACTCAGTCATGTTTTGGAACTCATTTTTTAAAGCTTCGCGCTGAGCCCGTAGCTCCTGCTGCTTAGCTATAATCTTATCCGACTGCTCCTGAGTAAGAGTGCCGGCGGTTACTGCCTGAGACAACCGATCTTTATACTCCTGCTGATGTTGTGCTTCCATCTGCGCATGCTGCTGCTCTACAACCTGCGCGACATCAGAAGGATTTAAATTAAATTTTGTTGCAATAGCGTTTACTAAACTATCTATTGGGTTAGTGTTTTGTATATTAGAAGCTGCATAAGCAACCCCGGTTGCTCCGGCAGCTAGGCCCAGCGTAATTGCTGCAGCGGCTAACATTGTAGATGTTTTGGGAAATTTCATATTCAATTGTATTAATGATTAGTGAATGAACTCTGCGCTTTGTTCACTAATTACTACACATAAAACATATTATTATTTCATAAAATTTTACTTTTATATAAGCGGGTTAAATAGAAAAACCGCGTAACGCGGTTTAATACTATCTCTTTTCTACTTTAAACAGTAAGCGATACTGGTCAGGATTGACGGTGCGATCCTTGGAAGGAACTGGCTGCAAATCGAGAGGAATAATAAGCTTATCTAAATACGGCATCTCATTTTCTGGATCTAGTAACTCCGGCAATAATTCGTGTGTAACTGAATCTCGATTCAGTCCCATAATTTTTATTTGTGAGATATACGCTTTGTTAAAATCTGTTACATCATCGATAAGCTGCAGCATAATAAGCGCTTCACCGCGAGTCTCGCACCGCATTCCCAATGGGCACCGAGTATCGGAAATAATCTTGGTAAATTTTATTTTGGTAGTATCACTAATATAGGTCTCTTGACCAAAACCGACAGTATAATACTGCTCTTTTTTTTCTTCTGGAAATTGATTCATAGTA
>CAYVGX010000145.1:0-1669 GCA_964451015.1 uncultured Candidatus Saccharibacteria bacterium
TGATTATTTAAATGGTGCACTCGGTAGGATTCGCCTCCCTCATGCTATCCTCAATTCGCTTTGCTCATTTCGGATTACGCTGCGGTAGGCTCCGACGCTTTTGGTTAACCCCCGGCTAACCAAAAGCTATTTTCGAATCCTTCATTCATAGCGATTTATGTGCAACTTATGGCTAAGTTACACATAAATGGTGCACTCGGTAGGATTCGAACCTACGACCCCTTGTTCCGAAGACAAGTGCTCTAATCCACTGAGCTACGAGTGCGAAAGATGTAAAATCTCCCTAAGTTTACACCGAAACCAGAGGAAAATCAATGCTATACTATTGGTATGCTTACGTTGCTATTAGGCGAAGATGTCTATGCTAAAAATGAATATGTACGCAATTTTCAGGCACAATCTGGTCTCGATATACAGAAATTCTCCGTTACCGAACAGGCGCCTCGGTTGGATCACTTGGGTGGTAATGACCTGTTTGGTAAAGGCAAGGTCTATGTCTTTGATCAATTGCTCAAGCAGTATGAATTACCCGAGTTAGAGCGCGCTGCTGCGTCAAATGTTAGCTTACTATTTTTGGAAGATTCAATAGATAAACGACTCACTAAAACAAAAAAGTTATTTGCTATCGCTGAAGTGAAAGATTTTGCTGCGCCTGATTCTCATACTGCAGCCCAGTGGATAGCACGCCATGCCAAAGATGTGTCCCTGGAAATAGATTTGGATGCAGCCACCGAGTTGGCACAGAGATTAGTAGGGGAGACTAAAGCATCATTATCTGTCGTGGCAGCACATAATGAATTATTAAAACTGGCGAGTTATGCTTCGGGGAAAAAGATCAGTACCGATATAGTTGCATTATTGACTCCTCGAGACATTAGTATCGATATATTTACATTATTAGACCATGTTGCCAATAATCGCAAATCGCAGGCTGTAGCGCTGTTGGAACGTTACTATCAGGCTACGAGTGAAGACGAAAAAGTGTTGACTATACGTCTAGTGGCTTTGTTGTCAGATCAAATGAGGAATATATTACTCATTAAGCAACTAACATCCGCCAAACAAACAGATACAGACATTTTGCAGCAAACCGGATGGAAAAGTGGGCGATTGTATATCATGAAAAAGTTATCAGCCCACTTTTCGGAAAAGACACTGCATGCAGCTTTGAATAAATTTTACAATTTGGAGAAAGAATTGAAGTCTTCTACACTACCTTCTCGGGTCATAGTGGATATGATTATTGCGGCATTATAAAAAGTATGCTATAATACCTTTACATGTCTAATAAAACTCTTTTTATTTGCACAGCCATTGCAATAGCCGCCGCTCTTACATTTCCAGCGATCGCATTGTTGGCATAAAAAACATTCCGAATACATGGGAATGTTTTTTATTTTATATGGTAACATTGATCTTTGCTGTATAATGTGATATAATCATTTTATAATAATTAAATAAAAACAAATTAATGATGAGTAATACACACAAAACATTTGTTGCGGCTGTGATGGCAGCTTTTTTAATTGCCATGCCATTCTATCAGGCGGCTGCAACAGAATCTACTAGCGGCGACACTTCTACTTCAGAGTGCCGTACTGCTAATAAGACTGCTAAAGATACTTTTAAGTCAGAAACCAAAGCAGCTGAGCAAGCTTTGAAAACTGCA
>CAYVGX010000146.1:0-1669 GCA_964451015.1 uncultured Candidatus Saccharibacteria bacterium
TTGGTCTGCTCGATCTTATTCAGGAGGGAAACTTGGGCTTGTTCCGTGCGGTAGAAAAATTCGATTGGACTAAGGGATATAAGTTTTCTACCTATGCTACATGGTGGATCCGCCAAGCAATTACTCGTGCGTTAGCCGACCAGTCCCGCACTATCCGTATCCCGGTGCATATGGTGGAAACTCTTAACAAGTATGCGCAGGCAGAACGTCAATTGGTGCAAGATTTGGGACGTGAACCTCTTCCAGAAGAAATCGCTGCCGAAATGGGAATTGAAGTTGATAAGGTGTATCATTTAAAGAAAATTTCTCAAGAAACCGTGTCTATTGATGCACCGGTCGGGGAAGATAGCAGCGATGAAGAAAGTTCTTACCTACAAGATTTCATAGAAGATGAAGACAAGCCAAAGCCAACCGAAATGGCTGGCCGTCAATTGTTGAAAGAGTATGTTGATGCGATCTTGAAAGACCTTGATCCGCGCGAGCAAAAGATTTTGAAGATGCGCTTTGGATTAGAAGACGGCGTGACTCATACTTTGGAAGAAGTAGGCGAAGAATTTGGCGTTACCCGCGAGCGTATTCGTCAGATTGAGGCGAAAGCATTAGAACGCATTAAAGAACATCCAGATATTCATAAGCTCAGAGATTACTAAAAAAGAAGAAGCCTTGAGATTGCATAGCTTTGCAATCTCAAGGCCTTTACGTTTACCAGCCGGTTTTCGAACTAATCGTATCAAATGTTTGATGAATTTTCTTGCATATGCTTCGGTCTGTCCTATTTCTAAAACGATCGAAGGTGTTTAAGGAGTTTGTAATTTTTTCCCCATATTTCCATTTGATCCAAAAACTTAATCCGACTAAATATAATGTGACAGCGAATCCGGCAATAATATTTGGTTTAATTTTTGGAAAAAAATGCGGAGCTAAAACCCAATACTCTAGATAGTGTATGACCCAAAATCCTATTAACACAGTCACTATCCCAATACTGATACTAAAAAATAGTTTAACATACCGGCATGCGATAATTACTTTTTCTCCAAACGGCGAAAGTGTTATATTAAATTTCATCAGCGTATCTCCTTTTTATTGAGAGTATGTTCCTTTTTGCCGAATTTGTCAAAGAGTAAGCCAAAGTTTATTTTTTCAGCCTTACTCACAATCAGATTGAAGATATGGTGGATAAATAGTCTTGACCCTGTAAATGATCGGAGTATGATGGAGGTAGGAAGGAAAAGTTAGATGCAAAAAACGTATCTCAAGTAGGTGCTTTGGCGCTTCTTAAGCAATAAGCCCACCAGTGCGAACACTGGGACGTCAAAAAGACAATTAAATATCGCTTCATGCAAAAGCACTTATTCTAAACCCCTGCTATGCGCGGTAATCCACGTACCTAAGTAGGGGTTTTGTTATTAAAAAAATAAAAAAGCATCGGTACTAATAGAACCAATGCTTCTAAGTAAAGTTGAAATCTAATTTATCTTTATGCTTTTAATCTTAGATAATATGAGATTATAATAGTTGATCCAATCCCACCAGTAATACTAACTAATGTGAATGGGTCAAATATGCCGTAAGCAAAAGAATAGTGAAGTGCTGGTAACACGAATCCTGTAAATCTACACCACTGCAAGTCCAGCCCGCGAAGCCTTTTTTCTTTATTAGCAACCAT
>CAYVGX010000147.1:0-1653 GCA_964451015.1 uncultured Candidatus Saccharibacteria bacterium
AATAAGGTTAAGTTTGTATTTTGGGACTACGCTTTTTTGGGGAATGAATCGAGTAGGGCGGCCGAAGCTGCCTGGTGTGCAAAAGATCAAAATAAATTTTGGGAATATCATGATGCATTATTTGCTAACCAAAAAGGGGAGAATGAAGGTACTTTTTCTGACATACAGCTAAAAAATTTCGCAGCAGGAATACGTATCAATACTCAAAAGTTTAACGATTGCTTTGACAACAATGTTTACAAAGAGAGAGTTATGCTCAATACTCAGAGAGCAGGGGAGTATGGCGTAGAAGCTACTCCGACAATTTTCGTTAATAATAAAAAGTACGAAGGTGTAATGCCATGGAATAGTTTTAAGAAAATAATTGATAGCGAACTTGCAAAATAATTTTTTGAAAATCAGTATCATAGTTGTTTGTGTTTTGTTTTTTGTAAATCCCTTCTTGGTGTATGCTCAGCAAACTCCATCCGTAACCACGCCACAACAATCCCTCCCCCAATACAACCAAGGAGTGGACTTGAGTATTAAAGACTATCTGTGTACTCCAGAAGGTAATGGCACTGACTTATTTAATTGTGTAAACAGACTGACTAAATTTGCTATTTCTGCAGGATCGATAGTACTGGTATTCTTGATTGTTTTAGCTGGCTATATTTATATTGCAGGAGGGGAAGCCCAAAAAAGCAAAGCTAAAGGAATAGTATTTTCTTCACTGACAGGCATGGTGATTATATTAGTAAGTTTTACCTTACTTAATTTCATCAATCCTGCCCTTGTACAAATCAAGCCTATACAACCGCCAATCTTCAGCTCTGCCAATCTTCCCAAATGTGAAGATATTGGCTTCAGTTCTAATTGCATTATCTCTACAGGTGATGCCAAGGGGCAGGTCTTGATTAATGGTACAGGAAAAGCTAATGGTAAATTTGTTTTAGCTGGTTATGATTTGAGCCTTTATGCTCCTGATGATGGTAAAATTAATGTAGGATATCCTAAAATTTTATCAGATAACTATAATGCACTTAAAAATATTGATTTTTCATCTGCTGAAAAAATCGAACTATACATGAAGAGTAAAGCTCCTAGTACTCCATTAACAGGTGAGATGGTCATGAGTACTGCAAAAAAGTATGGCAATGTGGATACGAAGCTTATGGTAGCAATTATGTGGGTAGATAGTGCATTAGGTACAAAAGGAAAGGGTGCGCGTATGCACAACCCTGGCAATGTAGGAACATGGCCAGGGCACGACACCAGTTATGGTAGCTGGTTGGAAGGCGTTGACGTTTTAGCCAAATGGCTCGCGAAACATAAGATATAAAAAATAAAATGAACAAAAAAGTTATATTTGTTATCATCACGTTAATTGTTGCACTGATTGCTGCTGTATATTTTTTGTATTTTAGAAAAAGCGTAGAATTATCAACGTATAAGGTATCTGTGCAAGTTATTTCTGGCACGCCTCAGTTTACTTTGGAAACCGTCACATCACAAAAACAGATTACACCTGCCGAGGCGGATTCTTATCTTATTTACTCTTTTAACAGCACCAGTGAAATTTTGTGGATTGATTGCGCAGAGGGATATAGGGTAACCAATTATACTGACAAGAATGGCAATGCTGTTTTCGGTGATTCAACTACGGGGTATGGC
>CAYVGX010000148.1:0-1646 GCA_964451015.1 uncultured Candidatus Saccharibacteria bacterium
ATTACAGAATCCCAGGCTGGAGGATGGACATATACTCTACCTAATACTAGCGGTGCGCAATATGAATTAGTATTGACTAATAGCAGTAACGATAATTTCTCGGTTAGTATTAGTTCCTACGCTACCGATACCACAACTCCTAAAGGGTTACCTTTTGTAGGTAAGCAAGCGCTCGAAGTAGTGGCAAATTATTTGGGCCTCACCAGAACGTATCGCGTGTATATTCCCGTTCCATAAACTTTCATAAACAGAGCAAGGCAAAACAAAAACCGCTGCTAGAAGAGCAAGCGGTTTTTAATTTTGAGGAATTTTTACAGTTTGGCCAACGCTAAGTGCAAATGGGGGTTTGAGGTTGTTTATAGTTGCCAAAGTTGTCCAGTCCACATTGTATTCTTTGCTGATAGTAAAGAGTGTGTCACCCTTTTTAACTTTATATTCTCGAAATGTGTTTTCTGCAGGAGTATCGACTGCACCAAGTACTTGTGGGTTAGCTTGGGTGCTTTCGTTGTCACTAAATAATAGATAGGTGGCTCGGATAACTAGAACGCTGCTAATAACTAAGAAAATGCTGCCGGTAACTTTAAAAAAATTGATCTTAGAATTATCTCGTCCCACGCCCCAACGAAGCCTTGGAGAAAGTTTGATTTTGTTTGTGTTTGCGATCATATCGTATATAAATATTTTATCACAATTTGATAATCATTTTATCAACCGTCATGGGGATAAGTAGGTGTCTTATGTATCTCTTTGTCCTTCAATATCAGCTTGGTATACTATAGACATGAACAAAACAGAAGCAACAAGAAGAATCGAGCAACTGCGCCAGCAAATAGCCGATATGCGTTATAAGTATCATGTTCTCGATGATCCTAGTGTTAGCGATGAGGTCTACGATTCTTTGACGCGTGAACTTAAGTCTTTAGAAGCAGAATACCCCGAACTGAAAGACCCTAATTCTATTCTAGACCGTGTCGGCGGCAAGGCTTTGGATAAGTTCGTTAAGGTCACTCATGCTTCACGAATGCTTTCTCTGAACGATGTGTTCAGCTTGCAAGAATTACAAGCATGGCAGGGGCGCATACAAAAAATACTGCCCAATAAAACTTTTCAGTATTTTGGTGAATTGAAGTTAGATGGCTTGGCGATATCTTTGCTGTACGAAAATGGTGTGTTGGTACGTGCGGCCACTCGCGGTGATGGGTATGTGGGTGAGGATGTCACTCTCAATGCGCGGACGATTCGCACTATTCCATTGCAACTTGTTGCGCCCTTCCCGCAAAAGCTAGAAGTGCGCGGAGAAGTGGTTATGAGCAAGAAAGTTTTTGAACGATTAAATAAGCACTACGCAAAACAAAATAAACCTCTTCTCGCCAATACCCGCAACAGCGCGGCAGGGAGCATGCGCCAATTGGACCCTAAGCTGGCTGCAAGTCGCAGTCTCGATTTTTTTGCTTACGATATTACTCACATCGACGAGGAGTTTTCGCGCGGGCTAAAGTTTCATCATGAGGAGCATGCACTGCTTCGCAAACTTGGTTTTACGGTAGATACTCACGAAGTAGTAGCTAAAAATTTTAAAGACTTAGAAAAGTTTATTGCTGCAATAGAAAAGAAGCGGCCCCATTTTGAATATGGTACGGATGGAG
>CAYVGX010000149.1:0-1645 GCA_964451015.1 uncultured Candidatus Saccharibacteria bacterium
TTTTCGCCTAACAAACCGATAGCACCAAGCTCGCGCGCTTTTTCTAATGGCATCATTTCTTGTTTCATGTCTGCATCGAGCTGGATCCACTTGTTTACTAAATCTTCTACCTGCTGCTTTTGCTCGTCGGTCATTTTTTGTGGATAGGTAAAATCAAAACGAGTACGTTCTGCAGTAATATTACTTCCCTTTTGCCACACATCTTGTCCTAATACATCGCGCAGTGCTTTGTGCATCAAATGAGTTGCGGTGTGATACCGAACTACTATATCTGAATGATCTGCTAAGCCGCCTTTAAAAGTCCCGGCGCTTGCGGTGCGGGATAAGTCTTGATGTTTTTTGAACTCAGCTTCAAATTCCTGTTTATCTATTTCTTTACCAGTCATTTGTACGGCTAATTCATGCGTCAATTCTAAGGGAAATCCAAAAGTTTGATAAAGATCAAAAGCTTGGGTACCACTAATGACTTCATTATTCTTGGCGACTTTCTCAAATTCCTTCAAACCTTTCTCTAGTGTTTTTCCAAATTTGGTTTGTTCACCTTCAATAACTTTGAAAATGTGTTCTGAGCCATTCATGAGTTCTGGGTAAGCTGCACCATATTCTTCTATCACTTTACCAATCAACGCCTTGAGCCAATTCTCACCCAAGTTGAGAAGTTTTGCATATACCATGGAACGGCGCAGCAAGCGGCGCAAAATATAGCCGCGTTCTTTATTAGAAGGCTCTACGCCGTCTGCGGTAATGAAGACGCTCGCGCGAACATGATCTACAATAATGCGCGCCTTGCGCATTTCATCGCCAGACAAAACATCTTGCGATTTCCCAATCACCTCAAATAGGCCTGTAAATAATTCGGTATCATACACGGACTTGTGTCCATTCAAGACAGCAATGACACGATCTAATCCCATACCAGTATCAACGTTCTGTTTTTCAAGTGGGACAAGAGAGCCGTCAGCTTTCTTTTCGAACTGCATGAATACGTCATTCCAAATTTCTACCCAGCGCTTATCGTCTTTTGTGTCTTGAAAATTAGCTGGTGCAGGCGTACCATCATCAATCCAAAAAAACATTTCTGTATCAGGGCCACACGGGCCAGTTGTTCCTGCAATCCACCAATTATCTTCTTTTGGCAATTTTGCAATACGATCCACAGGCACCCCAAGACGCTTCCAGTGTTCGTAACTTTCTTCATCAAAAGGCGCGTCCTCATCGCCTGCGAAAACTGAAAATGCCAAACGATCTAACGGAATACCAAGCCAGTTTTCATCTGTTAAAAATTCGAAGCTCCATTCGATAGCTTCTTTCTTGAAATAATCGCCAAAGCTCCAATTCCCCATCATTTCAAAAAATGTTAAGTGAGTATTATCACCCACTTCATCGATATCGATCGTGCGGATACATTTTTGAACATTTGCCACGCGGGTGCCGCCTGGGTGTTCTTGCCCCATAAGATACGGAACCAAAGGAAACATGCCCGCCATAGTAAATAACACCGAAGGATCATTTTCCGGCACGAGTGAAGCAGATGGAATAATAGTATGTTGTTTAGATTTAAAGAATTCGAGCCACTTACTGCGTAACTCTTGAGCTGTAATTTTTTGCATAGTGAGTACAGTATACCGAATTTTTAAGCATAAAA